>JAJYMP010000432.1 GCA_021786915.1 Chloroflexota bacterium | reverse complement strand
ATCCGACGGCCGGGGCCCCGGAGGCCGCGTTTCGCAACCTTCAGCGCCCAAACCGCCCCCCGGGGGCGTTGCGGGGGATTCACCCGAGATACCCGCCTCCCGGAGGCGTCATTGGGGGTCGACGCCTGCGGCGGCTGCCAGGGCGACGCGCGACGAGGACGAACGCTGGGTCAGGACGATGCAGCGGGCTGGGACAAGGTCAGGAGGGGCGGCCAGGCGCACGCCCCATCCGGCATCATGCGCCCATGCGCATCGCTGACTTCGGGGTCGAGATCTGGATGAACCGGTGGGAGACCCGCTGCCGGCACAACCTCGCCGAGACCTGCGTGGACTCCGTGACCGTGGCGGAGCTTCTCGGCCTGGCCGGCATGGATGCAGCCGCCTTGGCCGCCGAGCTCGCGCCGATGCGCCTGGGCTACGGCGCGATCGAGGGGTCGGACCGCCTGCGGGCCGCCATCGCCGCCCGCTACGACACGGTCACCAAGGACCAGGTCCTCGTCGCGCACGGCGCCATCGGCGCCAACCACCTCGTCTACGAGGCGCTGGTCGAGCCCGGCGACATCGTCGTGACCGTGACGCCCACCTACCAGCAGCACGTGGCGGTGCCCGAGAGCCTGGGCGCGACCGTCCGGCAGGTCCGCCTCGACGAAGCGCACGGCTGGAGGCTCGACCTCGACGAGCTGGCGGACGCAGCCCGGGGCGCGAGGCTGCTCACCATCACCAACCCCAACAACCCCACCGGTGCCCTGCTGACGCCCGACGAGCTGGCGAGGATCGCGGCCATCGCGGGTCGCGAGGACGCCTGGATCCTCGCCGACGAGGTCTACCGCGGCCTCGACCAGGACGGCCCCGGCACCAGCCCCAGCTTCGCCGAACTCTACCCCCGCACCATCGCGATCGGCAGCATGTCGAAGGCGTTCTCGCTGGCCGGCCTGCGCCTGGGCTGGATCATCGCCCCGCGGGAGGTGCTCGAGGCCGTCAGCCGCCATCGCGACTACTCGGTGATCAGCGTGGGCATGGTCGACGACCTGCTGGCGGCCATCGCGCTCGAGCACGCCGACGCCATGCTCGCCCGCAACCGCGCGATCGTCCGGGGCAACCTCGCGATCCTCGACGGCTGGGTGGCCGAGGAGCCGCGCATCTCCTACGCCCGGCCCGCAGCCGGGACCACGGCCCTCCTGCGCTTCGATGCGCCGATGTCGTCCGAGGCGTTCTGCACGCGACTGCTCGAGACCGAGGGCGTGCTCTTCGTCCCCGGCAGCGCCTTCGACACTGAAGGGGTCGTGCGCATCGGCTACGCGAACGACGCGGCCGTGCTGACGGCCGGGCTGGAACGGACCTCGGCCTTCCTGGCTAGGCTGGACGCCTGACCGGCAGATCGACAACCGGCAGCGAAGTCAGCGACCGGCAGTCCTCGAGCGGCGACGGGAGGCGGCGATGGGCGAGTTCGACGTGGTGTCCGCCCCGGGCATCGAGGCGCGCGTCTACCAGGCCGGTGACGCGACGGCCGGGGCTGGCGTCGTCGTGCTGCATCCGTGGTGGGGCCTCAACGCGGACGTCATCGCCTTCGCCGACCGGCTCGCGGCGGCGGGCTTCGCCGTGGCGGCCCCGGACCTGTACCACGGCGACGTGGTGGACACGGTCGAAGCGGCCGAGCAGCGCGCCAGGACATTCGATGGGGCCGAGGGTATGGCCATCGTGCTCGCCACGGCCGAGGACCTCGTGGCGAAGCTGGGCGAAGGCGGGCGCCTGGCGGTGGTGGGCTTCTCGCTGGGCGCCTCGCTCGCGGTCGCGGCACAGCACCCGGCGCTCGCCGGGACGGTCCTCTACTACGGCACGGGCGACCCGGCGGACGCCGGCGGCACGGCCCCGATCCTGGGCCATTTCGCCGAGGCGGACCCGTACGAGGACGACGCGTGGGTCGACCAGTTCGAGGACCAGTCGCGTTCGGCCGGGCACGAGGTGACGCTCCACCACTACCAGGGCACGGGCCACTGGTTCGCGGAGCCGTCGCGGGACGCCTACCGCCCCGAGGCGGCCGAGCTCGCCTTCGAGCGCACCCTCGCGTTCCTCCTCCGTGCGCTGCGCACTGCCTGACCCGGCGAGGGTCGTCCGCGGGGGTCAGATGATCGCGACCGGGCGCTCGATCGAGGTGTCGGGCCGGAACGGCCGGTCCACCAGCACCCGCACGATGTAGGTGATCTCGAGGCCGGCCCCGTCGAACGAGGGCGGGCTGCTCGGCGGGATCGCCAGCTGGGCGTCAACGCCGCCGCCGAGCGAACCGGCCGGCAGGTTGGCAACCGCGATCACGCCGTCGATCCCGTTGGGCGCGTTCGTCCGGCGATGGAGCTCGATCCGCACCTTGCCGCCCGGGGCTGACGGCCACTGCGCCCGCACCCCCAGGAGCGAGCCGGGGGCTGCCGGCAGCGGGGAGGTGATGCTCACCGAGCCGCCCTCGCGCGACGCGTAGGTGTCGAGCATCGCGAGGCCGCCCTGCTCGCCGACCCCGGCGCGGATCAGGTCCGGGTGCTGGGCCACCGGCACGTGCACGGCCGCGAATCCGTCCTCGTGCATCGCGATGTCCCAGCGCGCGTCGAGCGCCCACGCCACGATCGCCTCGCCCAGGTGCGCCGTCGGCGGCCCGAGGCGGGGCGCGGCCAGGGTGAAGGTCGTCTCGAACGTCGCGCCGGCGGACAGCTCGGCGGGCAGCCCGGGCTCGGTGTAGGGCAGAGTCTCGAACAGGCTCCCGTTCGCCTGGACCCACTCGTCGGTCGAGGTCGTGCGGCCCTGCGCGTCCGTGTGCGTCTGGCTGCGGCGCTCCTCGACCAGCTTGAGGCCGACCAGCCGCAGGACCGCGCCGCGGGCGCGGATGTCGCTGGTCGCGCGGACCGCGAGGCGCCCGGTGATCTGCTCGCCCACGCGAACGGGTGCGTCGAGCGTGATCGCGCCCTCGATCGGCCCGCCGCGCGGCTGGAGCAGCTCCTCGATCGCGACCCCGTGAAGCGGGTGCGAGCCCGAGGACCCGGCCAGCCGTCCCCCGTTGATCGCGTCGAACGGCGATGGGCAGGAGCCCGAGTGGCCGCCAGGGAGCGAGATGCCCGTGACGCCGTTGCCGAACGACAGGCTCATTGGCCAGGGTCCTCCCTCCGCGCACGCGGACGGCCGTCCGCCAGGGCTGATCATCGCACCGCGGCAGCCCCGTCGGTTCCCCGTCACTGGCCCGAGCGGCGCCCGGGTTGGGCCGCCTCGAGACGGGCCGGAAGGCACTCCCGGCCGAGCCGCGGCAGCGGCAATCTGACGACCGCGCTTCGGCTCGGGGCCCGCGGCGCGGGGAGGCCACCATGACCGGGACGGCGGATCATCTCGACGCGGTCGCGGCGACGGCACGCTGGACTGCGGCGGCGCGAGCCTACGAGCGCACGCAGCCCGAGCCCCTCGTCGACGACCCGTGGGCTGAGGAGCTCGCGGGCGACGCCGGGATGGCGTGGCTCGCGCAGAAGGGGCCGGACACGACCCTGCCCATGGTGATCCGTGCCCGATTCTTCGACGACTGGCTGGCGCGGGTGACCGCCGGCGACGACCCGCGCCAAGGTGTGCTGCTCGGCGCCGGGCTCGACACCCGGGCGTGGCGACTGCCCTGGCCCGAGCGCTTCACGCTGTTCGAGGTCGACCGCGAGACCGTGCTGAACGAGAAGGCGGCGGTGTTCGACGAGGCCGAGGTCGTCCCCCGCTGTCGCCGGGTGCCCGTCCCGGCCGACCTCTCGGAGGGCTGGGCGGCCGCGCTCCTCGCCGCGGGCCTCAACCCCATCGACCCCGCCGTCTGGCTGGCAGAGGGCCTGCTGTTCTACCTGCCCGAGGAGTCGGTGCGAGCGGTCCTGCGTGCCGTCACGCACCTCGCAGCGACGGGCAGCCGGCTCGGCTTCGACATCCCGAACCGCGCGGTCCTCTCATCGCCCTGGACCAGGCCCTGGATCGACATGCAGGCTGCGGCCGGAGCGCCCTGGCTGACGGCGATGGACGACCCCACGGCCGAGCTCGGCGCGCTGGGCTGGCGGGCGTCCGTGACGCAGCCCGGTGAGGGCGACACCGGGCATGGGCGCTGGGCGCTGCCCGTGCCCCCGGCCGCCGCGCAGGACCTGCCGCACTCCTGGTACGTGACCGCGGTCCGCGGGAGGTAGCGCGACGGGTACCTCGCCGAAGGCGCGAGAGGACGCCCTGTCGTACCCTCCCAGGGTGAGCCGTCTCCGGCGGAGTCTGCGCGTCCTGTGGTCCCACGGAGGCCTCCGATTCGCCGTGCTCACGGCCGTTGGCGTGCTGCTCGCCCACGACGCGATCTACGCCGCAGGGGCTGCCCTGGGGGCCGTCGACGGCCAGTTCGCGGTTGCGGGCCACCGCTACTGGGCGACGTTCGGGATCCTCGTCCTGCTCGCTGCGGGCCTCACCGCGGGCGCCGGCCTCGCCGCGCTCGCACGCCTCGGGCGGTCGCTTCGTCGCCTGCCGACGCGCAGAGCCACGCACCAGGGACCGGCATACGGCGCCGAGCTGCTTCGACTCTGGCCCCGGCTGTTCCTCGGGGTCACCCTGGTGTTCGTCCTCCAGGAGAACGTCGAGCACCTCGCGGCCGGCGAGCCGATGCCCGGCTTGTGGGTGCTCTCTGCGCCCGGATACTCGATGGCGATCCCGACCCTCGTCGCTGTGACGGGCCTGGTCGCCGCAGTGGGCGCCTGGTTCCGCCACCGGGAGGCGGTGCTCGTCCGGCAGCTTCGCGCTGCGCGCCTCGCGTTGGCCCTCCTTCATGCCCGCCGCCGGGCCGCCGCTCCGCGCTGGCGCGGCCTCGGCTGGCTGTTCGCCCGCCGCCTCCTCCTCGCCCGGCCCGACGCCGGGCGCGCCCCGCCGGTGCTGGCAGCCTTCTGACTGGCCCCGCCACGGTCCCGCCCCTCGGGGATCGGGCAGCCTCGCGCGAGGCGCCGACCGTGGCCGGCACCGCACCCCGGAGGAGACAACTTCGTGAGAATCGCCCGCGGTCACGGCCGCGCCCTGTTCCTTGCCATCGCGTCGATCGCGCTCGTCAGCGCCTGCTCCAGCTCTGCTGCCTCGCCCTCGGCCGGGGCCGCGTCGCCCGCCGCCTCGTCAGTCGCGGGCATCTCCGTGACCGGGGCCTGGATCCGCAACTCGACGGCCGCCACCAGCACCCTCGCCGGCTACCTCGTCATCACCAACAACGGGACCGCTGCGGACACGCTGCTCAAGGTCGCGTCGCCCATCGCCAGGACCGTCCAGATGCACGAGACCGTCTCCGTCCCGGCAATGCCGTCGGCGTCGGCCATGGGCGGCTCGGGATCCGCGATGCCCTCGGCGGTGCCCTCCGCGTCGGGCATGGGCGCCATGAGTTCGGCCGCGCCGTCCGGCTCCGCCATGAGCGGCATGAGCCCGGCGATGCCCGCCGCCTCCCGAATGGGCGGCATGATGACCATGGTGGAGGTCCCCCGGGTGGAGGTCCCGGCCGGCGCCACCGTCGAGTTCAAGCCGGGCGGCTACCACATCATGTTCAGGGACCTGATCGGCACGCTCACGACCGGCCAGACCGTCGACCTGACGCTCACCTTCGCCAACGCGGGCCCGATCACGGTCAAGGCGGAGGTCCGCGCCGAGTAGGCGCGCCGATCCCACACCGAATCCGAGGGCGGCCCCGCAGGCGGGGTCGCCCACAGGCGTCTATGCTCCTCGTCCCGACCCCCGACGTCCCCGGCAGCGAGGTCCGGACGATGACCGATCCCATCACTCCCGGCCAGTTCCACGATTCCCGCGGCACCGAGGACTGGCGCGTCCTCGCCGACGGGGCCTGTGCGATGTATCGGACGGGGTCCCTCGCCGATGGCGCCCGGCTGGCGGAGGCGATCGCTGCGCTGCCCGGCCTCCGGGCCCACCAACCCGACATCGACCTCCGGTTCGACAGCGTCACCGTCCGCCTGATCACGATCGCGGGCGGCTACTTCGGGATGAGCGCCCGCGATGTCGAGCTGGCCCGCCAGATCTCGTCACTCGCCCGTGATCTCGGCCTGGCCGCGGACGTCTCGGGCCTCCGGTCGCTGCTGATCATCCCGGGCGCCCCCGACACGGCGGCCGTCATGCCCTTCTGGAGGGCGGCGCTCGGCTACGCGCCGCGCCCCGATTCGCCCGACGAGGACCTCATCGACCCCGAGGGCCGCATGCCCGGCTTCTGGTTCGAGCCCATGGACCAGCCGCGACCGGACGGCACCGGCGCGATCCACGTGGCGGTCTTCGTCCCGCACGAAGAGGGCGAGGCGCGCGTCTCCGCGGCGCTGGCGGCGGGCGGGCACCTCGTCCGCGACGAGTTCGCGCCGGCCTGGGTCACGCTCGCGGACGCGGCGGGGAACGAGGTCGACATCGCCACGACGCACACCCGGGGCTGAGGTTGCGAAGGGCGCTCGACGCTCAGGACGACGATGTCCGGCGCTCACGGGTCGGGGCTGGCACGATGGGCGGCGACACGCACCAACCGGAGACGGCCATGACCCAGTCCGAATCTGCGGCGCCCAGCCAGCCCAACACCCCCACCGGGAAGCCGAGCCCGGAGGACGTCAACCGCTACCGCGAGAACCTCCAGGGCGAGATCGACGCCATCGCCCTGTACCGTCGGCTCGGTGAACTCGAGGACGCGCCGGCGCTCCAGCACTTCTACACCCGGATGGCCGAAGTCGAGGAGGTCCACGCCGGCGTCTGGCGGCAGCGCCTCGCCGACGCCGGGGTCGACACCAGCGGGATGCGCGTGGGATGGCGCAACCGCGTCCTGATGGCGATCGCCCGGTGGTTCGGCCCGGGCATGGTGGTCCCGACGATCGCCGAGCGCGAGGCCTCGGACGAGGCGATGTACGACGACCAGTCGGAGGCCCTCGCGCGGATGCCCGGCGACGAGCGCTCGCACGCGCGGCTGTTCCGCGAGCTCGCGGGCGGCCGGGGCGTCGAGGGGGGTGCGATCGCACGGATCGAGGGCCGGCACCGTGCCGGCGGCGGCAACCAGCTGCGCGCCGCCGTCCTGGGCGCGAACGACGGCCTGGTCTCGAACCTGAGCATCACGATGGGCGTCGCCGGCGCCTCCAGCGGCGGCCACGCGGTGCTCATCGCCGGCCTGGCCGGCCTGCTGGCAGGCGCCCTGTCGATGGCGATCGGGGAGTGGCTGTCGGTCCAGAGCGCCCGCGAGCTGTTCGCGCACCAGGTCCGCGTCGAGCGCGAAGAGCTCCTCACCGTCCCCGACGAGGAGGAGGAGGAGCTGGCGTTGATCTACCAGGCCAAGGGCCTCGATCCCGACCAGGCCCGCCAGATGGCGAAGGCGCTGGTGGGCGGCGAGATCGGTCGCGCTGTGGACACACTGGCGCGCGAGGAGTTGGGGATCGACCCCAACGAGCTCGGCGGCTCGGCCCGGGTGGCGGCCGTGACCTCGTTCACCCTGTTCGCGCTCGGTGCCCTGGTCCCGCTCCTGCCGTTCATCGTCGGGTCCGGGACGCCGGCCGTGATCGTGGCGATCGTCATCTCGGCCATCGCGCTGTACCTCGTCGGCGGGGCGATCACCATCGTGACCGGCTCGAGCGTGCTGCGGACCGGCGGCCGCCAGGTGGTGCTGGGCCTGATCGCCGCGGCCGTGACGTACGGCCTCGGGGCGCTCGTCGGGCGCGCGGTCGGGTAGGCGCCGCTCGCTCCGCCTCGGCGTCGGGCGCGGCGCGCTGGCCGGTCTTCGCACTCGGCTTCGGCCCCCTGGCGAGGGTGGAGGCCGACTCCCCGAGCCCGACTTCGCCTGTAACGCCGCCCCACGGCGCTAATCCAATGGGCGGCACCCGGGCCCGCGCCGCGAGGTCGCCGCAGCTGAGCGAGTGACGGAGGGCCCCATCACGACTCGGCCGAGAACCGCTCCTCGGCCCATGGGTCGGCATCGTTGTGGTAGCCGTAGCGCTCCCAGAAGCCGGGCTGGTCGTGGGCCAGGAACTCGAGGGCCCGGATCCACTTGGGGCCCTTCCAGAAGTAGCGCTTGGGCACGATCAGCCGAAGCGGCCAGCCGTGCTCGGGCGTGAGCGGGGCGCCCTCGTAGGTGTCGGCGAGGATGACGTCGTCGTCATCGAGCACCGACAGCGGCACGTTGGCCGTGTAGCCCTGCTCGGCGTGGCCGACAACGTGGCTGGCCGACGGCCGAACCCGGGCCAGTTCGAGGATCGCCCGGATGGGGACGCCCTCCCAGTGCGTGTCGAGCTTCGACCAGCGCGTCACGCAGTGGATGTCGGCGGTCAGGGAGGTCCGGGGCAGCGCCTTGAACTGTGCCCACGTGAGCCGGAGGGGGTTGTCCACCTCGCCGAACACGCGGAAGTCCCACGTCGCGAGGTCCACCCTGGGCACAGAACCGTAGTGGAGGACGGGGAACTTCTCGGTCAGGTACTGGCCGGGCGGGACGCGGTCAGCCGTGGCCGGGTCGCCGGCGCGGCTGCCGAACAGGCGCTCGAACATCGGTGGTCTCCAGGGCGGTCGGGACGCAGGGGGCGCTCGTCGGGTGGATCGACCCGGGCATCCTACGCCGTGCGCGTGACGGGGCCGTGACGCGGTCCGGTCGCCCGGGCCGGCCCGCGACTACTGGGCGACCCGGCTAATCCACAGCCCCGAGGCGGGGTCGACGAGCAGCGGATCGAGGGTGATGGAGCCGACGTGCGTCTCGGCGACGACCTCGAGGAAGGCGTACGACGACACGGGCCTGTCGAGGTGCGACTCGTGGACGACGATCTGGCCCGCACGCGGCACCGGGCCGGTCGGGCTGACCATCGGCAGCGCCGAATCGCCGAGCTCTGTGACCGGGAGGCCCAGGTCCACCCCGAGCCGCGGGATGAGCAGGACCGGCACGACAAGCGCAGCCTGGGTCCGATCCCGGTTGCGCGGATCCGCGAGAGCCGGCCGTGCGATCTGATCCGGAGGCAGGGCGTCCAGGATCGGCCTGAGAACCGTGGCCGCGGTCTCGGCATTCGCGTAGGTCGCCCGGTTCGTCGCGATCCGTGTCTCGAGTGGCTTGAGCGGCGTGAACGTCGTGACCGCGACGAACGCCGCGCCGGCGGCCACCGCGGCCCCGACGATCCCGATGGTCGCGACGTGGCCGTCGCGGATCTGCTTGCCCGCGGTCAGCAGCCGTCGTCCCCCCGACCAGATGGCGCCGACGCCGACCGCGGCCGCGAGAACGAGCCCGAGGTCCGCCGGGTACAGATAGCGGGCCGAGACCCAGGTGCCCTTGAGGGCGAGTGCCAGCTGGAAGGCGAGGATGCCCGGGACGAGCACCACGATGGCCGCCAGGACCGCCCACTGACGGCTCCGCGCCAGCGCCGCCGCACCGGCCACGGCAAGCGCGATGAGCAGGAGGCCCGGCCGATAGTGGTTCCCGATCAGATTGACGACTTCGCCCAGCGTCAGCACGCGGCGGAACGAGGACACGATCGCGGAGACCTCGATCGCCCAGAACGGGTCGCCCGTGAGCAGCCAATCGTGGACGCCCTGCAACGGGACGCTGGCGAAGCCGATGGCCAGCCACCAGGCGGCGCGCACGGGCGTCGTCCCGCCGCGGGCGCGAGCCCAGACGAACACCCCGACCAGGATCGCGACGGCGGCGCCGTCGAGGAGGACGGTCTCATAGCGGGCGAGTCCGGCGAGCGCCAGGGCGATGCCGGCGAGCAGGAAGCGAGGCCGCGACGCCGTCAGGGCGAGACCGGCGACGAGCCAGCCCGTGAGCGCAGGGCCGACGGCGTAGGCGGAGGCGGCGTCATCGAGGAGGGCGGCCAGGCTGAGCATGCCGACGAAGGCGAATGCCGCCGCGGGGAGTCCGCGGAGCCGGCCGGCCAGCCAGGTGGCGAGGGCGATGTTGAGCCCGTACCCGAGGACGGCCAGGACCGAGATGGTCCGCCAATCGCTGCTGGCCGCGAAGGCGAGCCCGTCGACGACGGTCAGCAGGGCCTTCGGGGTCGCCTCGACGAACCCCTCGAGGCGGACGCCCGCGGTGATCCGGTCGAAGTACAGGACCGACGCCGCGGTGTCATACCCGACCATGCCCTGGATGAGCGGCTGGATGCGGGCGAAGGCGACCGCGGCGCCGACCAGGCCGACGGCGAGGAGCGCCACGGCCCGAGCGAGCCCCCTGTGGTCCGCGAACGCCTGCACAGCGCGAGGATATCGCCCGGGCGCGCCGGTGGGGTCGAACCGGGGCCATTCGCTTGGCCTTCCGCTAGTCTCTCTCCGATGCGCAGCGGATCTGGTCCCCCGAAGATCGTCATCGTCATGCCCGCGTACAACGCCGCCAGGACGCTCGAGCGGACGTACGCCGACATCCCGCACGACGTCGTCCACCACGTGATCCTGGTGGACGACGTGTCCGGGGACGACAC
>JAJYMP010000422.1 GCA_021786915.1 Chloroflexota bacterium | reverse complement strand
AGCCCAAGGCGACCGCGCGGATCAGCTTCGCCCCGCTGACCCCGGCCCGGATCATTGCCGCCACCACCATCGTCGCGCTCGCAGCCTTCCTCTGGCGCCTCACCCCGGGGGTCGCGTTCTGGGACACCGGCGCCTACCAGGCGGCGGCCGCAACCGGAGGCCTTGTCCACCCGACCGGCTATCCAACCTTCCTGATCCTGGGCTTCATCTGGGTCCACCTGTTGCCGTTCCTGGACCCGGCCACTGCGCTCAACATGGTCACGGCCGTCGCCGGGGCGCTGGCAGTCGGAGCAATCGCGGCGTGCGCTGTTCGGCTCGGGGCACGCCCGTGGCTCGCTGCAACGGGGGCACTCGCCGTCGGGCTCACGACCGAGTTCTGGGCGACCTCCGCGCGCGCCGACCCGCACCCGCTCCACGTCCTGCTGGCGCTGGCGATCGTCCTCGTCCTGCTGCGCTGGGACCGGCGCGCCACGGCCGGTGCACTGGGCGCCGACCGGTGGCTCGCGGGGGCAGCGCTCCTGTTCGGCGTCGCCATGGCGAACCACGGACTGACCGCGATGCTCGCCCCGGGGGTCGGGGTCTACGTCGTCACCGCCCGGCCGCAGGTGCTGCGCCGGCCCCGGGCGGTCGCGCAGGCTGTCATCGCGCTGGCGGCCGGCCTCGCCGTGTACGCCTACATCCCGATCCGGGCCGCCGCCAACCCGCCCGTCCACCACGATTACGCCCCGACGACGCTCGCGCTCTTCTGGCGCTACGTCACCGGCGCGGACTTTGCATCGAACATGGGCTTCCTCTCGGCGTCCGGGCCCGGCACCGCGCTGGGCAACCTGCCGGTCCTGCTCGGGCACCTGGGGGACTGGCTCACGCCGCCCGGCGCCCTCGTGGCGATGGCCCTGGCGGGCTGCGGGGCCGTCCTCCTGGCACGCCGTCGGCAGTTTCGCGTGCTGTGGCTGCTGCTGGCGACCGGAGGGCTGACGCTCTACGCGCGGCTGACATACGCCAATGGCGACATCGAGCGGTATGCGCTCTACCCGATGGCCGTGGCCGGCGTCCTCGCGGCGATCGGGGCGACCGCGCTGGCGGACGGGGCGGAGCGGGCCGTGGCGGGCGCGGCGGCGGGTGTCGGGCGCGCCGTCCGTGCCCTGCCCGTGGTGCTCGCGATCGCCGTCCCGGCCGTCCTCCTGCCGATGAACTCGCCGCGCGCCACCTCGCCGTCGGCGGCATGCTACGTCGATGCCGTCGAGGCCCAGGCGCCGCAGGGTGCGTGGCTGGTGGCCTGGTGGAGCCTCATGACGCCGCTCTGGTACGCGCAGGCGGTCCAGGGGAGACGGCAGGACCTCGGCCTCGTCCTCGCCGGCAGCGAGGCGGTCCACGAGGTGGACAAGCGCTGGGGCGACGGGCGTCCGATCTGGCTCGTCGAGAACGAGCAGGACGTCGGGGCAGTCCTCGACGCCGGGTACACGCTCGAGGAGGTCAAGGTCTGCGGGTGGGGCGCCTGGTCGGTGACCGGGCGAGCGTCCCCATCGAGCGTCGGGGCGGAGAATCGAAACGCCCCGGCGGCGGACCACCGGGGCGCGACGAGTTGCCTGGCCTGGGCCGATCGCCCGCCGGCGGTCAGCCCTTGGGCTCGACGACGATCGTGACCTCGGGGGTCATCCCCGCCAGCACCTTCACGGCGACTTTGTAGGTGCCCAGCGACTTGATCGGCTGGTCGAGCTCGATCTTGTGCTTGTCCACGACGATGCCTCGGCGGCCGAGCGCCTCGGCGATGTCCTGGGTGTTGATGGACCCGTAGAGCTTGCCGCCCTCGCCCACCTTGACGCCCATCGTGAGCGTGGTGGAGCCGATGCGGGTGGCCGCGATCTCGGCCTCCTCGCGCTCGCGCTTCCGCTTGTCCTCACGGCTCGCGATGTCGTGCTGGTACGCGCGGAAGGCACCGCCGGACGCGGGCACGGCGACCTTCTGCGGGATGAGGAAGTTCTGGGCGTACCCGTCCGCGACCGTCTTCATCTCGCCCGTCTTGCCGAGCTTGGGGACGTCCTTCGTCAGGATCACCTTCACGCGATTGAACCCTCCTTGTTGATCCAGCCCCGGAGCTTGGGCCCGAGCTGGCTGTGGTGCAGTGCGTCGCCTGCGAACGCCACGGCGTCGGGCAGGCGGCGAACGATACGCCGGAGCGGCGCCGGCGTGAAGCGGCGGATGCGGCGGACATCCTCCTCGAAGGCCCGGCGGTCCACGCCGAGCGCCTCGAGCCTCTCGTCGAGGACCTCGTCGGGGACGCCGTCGAGGAACAGGTCGATGGCCAGGACGATGACGATGACGTCATCGAGCCCGCCGATCAGCGGCAGGTCGTCCGGGACCAGGTCGCGACCGACGACGAGGTAGCCGACGGCTGCCGCGAGGCCGGCCTTGCGCGCGAGCGGGATGCGCTCGTCCCGGACAAGGTCCATGAACAGGCGACCGTACTGCGGCGCGCGACTGGCGATCGGCAGCAGCGCTGCCCAGCCGAGCAGACGCCGAGCGCCCATGCGCCGATGGTCACCTGCCCGGCTTGCACGCCGGGTTTCGCGGTCCACCCGCGATGCTCGAGCCACCCTGGTCCTCACACCGATCCCACGGAGCCGCTGCGCGGAGCCGGGGAGTAGCGATGGTAGCACCGGTCCCGTTCGCTCTCGCGCGCGCGTCCAGGCGCCCGCACGAGCCAGCGCCCTCCCGCCAACCTGAGGCCGGGGGCGGGTCGAAGCGCGGCTCGCGGGCAGCCGGGTCGACGAAGGCGCCCCCTGCGGCGACCAGTTGACATCGAACGTACGTTCTGTATAGTGACGTCACCTCGAAGGAGACGCCCGGTGACCCGTCACGACGCCGAACGCAAACGCAAGATCCTGGACGTGATCGCCGCCACGATCCGCGCCCGCGGCTACCCTCCGTCCGTCCGCGAGATCGCGAAGGCGGTGGGCCTCGCATCCACGTCCGCCGTCCACCACCATCTCCAGATCCTCGAGCGGGACGGCTACCTCGAGCGGGGCGCCGCGCAGTCGCGCGCCATCCGCCTCACGCCCACCGCGGCCCTGACGCTCGGCCTGTCGAGCGAGCTCACGCCCCAGTCGATGCCCAGCGAGTCGTTCAACCTCGCGGTGATCGGCGAGATCGCAGCCGGCGGGCCGATCGAGGCATACCAGGACGCGTCGGAGACGCTCGCCGTCCCGGACGTGCTGGCGGCCGGCGGCGACGCGTACGTCCTCAAGGTGCGCGGCGATTCGATGATCGACGCCCACATCGCGGACGGGGACTACGTGGTCATCCGCCCCCAGGAGACCGCCCGGGACGGCGACATCGTGGTGGCCCAGGTGGAGGAGAACGCGGTCACCCTCAAGCGCTTCTTCCGCGAGAAGGACCGCGTGCGCCTGCAGCCGGCCAACCAGAACTACGCGCCCCAGTTCTACCCGTCGGTCCGGATCCAGGGGAAGCTGATCGGCGTCATCCGCCGGCTGGACTGACCGCCCCTGCCCGCGTCCAGACGTCTGGGTCGTGGGCGAAGTGGACGCGCACCGGGTCGAGGGCGCGCAGTCGCTTGACGGACTCCGGATAGCGCGGGTCACGGGCCCCCGGGGCACCCGAGCCGATGGTGTCCGTGACACCCTCCCACTCGCGCCGCGACTGGACAGCCTGGCCTGCGAGCACGACGGTCCCGTCGGGGGTGTCAATGCACAGCGACTGGTGGCCGGGCGTGTGCCCGGGGGTCGGGATCAGCCGCAGCCCCGGGGCCACCTCCAGCTCGCCGTCGATGAGCTCGTACTTGAGGCCCGGCACGTCGATCCACTCGGCCAGCGTGTAGTCGGGCTCGTGGACCATCGCCCACTCCGTGCGCTGGACGAAGATCGGCACGTTCCGTGCAAGGCGACCGTTCTGCCCGGCATGGTCGAAGTGGAGGTGGCAGTTGGCGACGCCAGTCACGTCGGCGAGGGCGATCCCGTGGGCGGCCAACGCGGCCTCGATGGGCACGACGCGAGGCGCGAACATCGCCTCGATCTCCGCGTTGCCGAAGCCCACGCCGTTGTCGAACAGGAACACCCCGTCGCGGTGGACCACCGCGTGCGCGTACGACGGCCACCACTCGCGTCCCAGGGACGCCCGCTCCTCGGGGTCGAGGCGCAGCTCGGACACCAGGAACGGGATCACCCGCACGTCGGCCATGGCGGCATCCTACAAGGGGATCCGGATCGAGGCCGTCCACAGCCAATCCACATGCCGGAGATCTTCGCGGCCTCAGGCGGGGATAACGCCCTAGCGGCCGACTCGCCCCGCCCGTGACACTCAAGCTGTCAGTCCGCCCTCCCAGGATCAGGACCGCATGATCGATCGCCTTCCGCCGCAATCCATCGAGGCCGAGCAGTCTGTGCTCGGCGCCGTCCTGATCGACCGGGACGCCATCATCGAGATCGCGGACTTCCTCAAGCCGGAGGACTTCTACCGGCAGGCGCACGCGCGGGTCTACGCGGCCATGCTTGACCTGTCGGAGCGACGGGAGCCCATCGACATCGTCACGGTGTCGGAGTGGCTTGAGCGCAGCGGGGACCTCGAGTCCATCGGCGGCCGAACGTACCTCGGCACCCTGTCGAACCAGACGCCCACGGCCGTGCACGCGGCCCAGTACGCGCGGATCGTCGAGCGCAAGGCGGTCCTGCGCAACCTCATCGGGGCGGCGGGCAAGATCGCCGGCATCGGCTACGAGGACCCGGCGGAGGTCAGCGAGGCGATCGACCGGGCTGAGGCCGAGCTGTTCGCGGTCAGCGAGCGACGGGTCTCGGCCGGCTTCTCGGTGCTGCGGAGCCTCCTCCACGACGCCTACGACCGGCTCGACTACCTGCACGCCCACCGCGGCGAGATCAGCGGCATCCGCAGCGGGTTCGGTGACCTCGACGCGCTCACCACCGGCCTCCAGCCGAGCGACCTCGTGATCCTCGCCGCCCGGCCGTCGGTCGGCAAGACCAGCTTCGCGCTCAACATCGCGGAGCACGCGGCGGTCCGCGACAAGAAGAGCGTGGGCGTCTTCAGCCTCGAGATGAGCAAGGAGCAGCTGGTCCTGCGCCTGCTCTCGTCCGTGGCGGGCGTCGCTTCCCAGCGGCTGCGCACGGGCTTCCTCGAGGAGCTGGACTTCGCCCGCATCGCCCCCGCGATGAACGCCCTCTCGGAGGCGCCCATCTACATCGACGACACGCCCAACATCAGCACCATGGAGCTGCGCACGAAGGCGCGCCGCCTCCAGGCCGAGAACGGCCTCGACCTCGTGATCGTGGACTACCTCCAGCTGATGCAGTCGTCGGTCTCCACCAAGGACGCGAACCGCGTGCAGGAGGTCGCGGAGATCAGCCGCGGGCTCAAGGCCCTGGCCCGCGAGCTCAAGGTCCCCGTCCTCGCGCTCAGCCAGCTGTCCCGCCAGCCGGAGATGCGCGAGTCGAAGGAGCCCAGGCTCTCGGACCTGCGCGAGTCGGGGTCCATCGAGCAGGACGCGGACCTCGTGATGTTCCTGTACCGCGAGAAGGAGCGGGGATCGGACGATCAGCAGACCGACGGCGAAGTCGTGAAGCTCAAGCTGGCCAAGCACCGCAACGGCCCCACCGGCGAGATCGACCTGTGGTTCAAGAAGGCCCAGACGCGGTTCGTGAACTACGCCGGGGAGCGCTACGAGGCCGTCGGCTGAGGTCGGCCAGCCGCCGATCCGCCGCTCTGCAGACCGGTTCACAGCCGCTTGACAGCACGCGTATCTTCCGGGCAAACGGGAGCCCAGCCCGTACGCCGTCGCGCCGATCGCCCTCTCCCCGCGGTCGCCCGCCGTCGGCCCGGACCCGAGGCTGCCAATGGGAGGAGCGAAAGGTGTTGCAGGACCGGACGCTGACCTGTCGTGACTGCCGGGAGACGTTCGTGTTCTCCTCGGGAGAGCAGGCCTTCTTCGCGAGCAAGGGGCTCACCAACGACCCGCAGCGCTGCCCCGCCTGTCGTGCGGCGGCCAAGCGCGCGAAGACGCCCGCGCCGGGCGGCGGCCGCGAGTACCACGCCGCGGTCTGCAACGGCTGCGGCGGCCAGGCGATGGTCCCCTTCCTGCCGCGCAACGACCGGCCCGTCTACTGCAGCACCTGCTTCGACCGGGTGCGGGCCGAGTCCGTCGCCCAGCCCTGACCGGGTGGTCCCGGAGCAGGCCAACCCCGGAGCACGCCAACCGTTCGGCGCCTATCCTGACGGCGTTCGATAGGAGGAGCTTCGTGGGCGTCATCATCATCCGCGAGATGGTCGGGACCAGCTCCCGATCATGGAGCGACGCTGCGCGCCAGGCCGTGGCCACCGCATCCAAGACCGTGCGCAATATCCGGACGATCGAGGTCGTCAAGTCCACCGCGCGAGTGGAGGACAACGAGATTGTGGAGTACGAGGTCGACCTCAAGATCGGCTTCGAGTACGAGGGCTGACGAGCCCGGGGGGTCGATCGAATGGCCCGTCGCGCCGCGGGCAGTTCGCCTTCGCAACGAGCGCGCATCGGCAGATAAGGCCCCGTTGAGCCGTGGTCGGCAAGATGCCGGCCATGCCCACCACCACCGACGGCTCGGCGCGGGGCCGAGGCCGCCGACTCTCGACCGACGACGCGACGCGCGAGCCGCGGCTTGACGTATCGTCTCCGCCCAACGACGGCACGACGACCGCGTCCAGTAGTCCCTGGTCGGCCCCGTCAGCGCCTCGGGGGCACGAAGGGCATGAACTGGTGGCCGTCGGACCGGGCCTGCCCGCCGCGCCCATCCTGTTCCCCCCGTACGGGTTCCGGCCGGTGAGTGTCCTGCCGGTCCGGGCCGACAAGATCGAGCCTCCGTACGTCCGTCCCGACACGCTGTCGAGGCGACGGCTCAACAACTGGCTCGACCGCGCCGCCCGCTCCCGAGTGGCCCTCGTCATCGGCGACACCGGGTTCGGCAAGACCACCTTCCTGAGCGACTGGTCGAGCCAGACGCCCCGGAACACGTCCTGGTACCGCCTCGAGCACGACGATCGCGACTGGCTCACGCTGATCCGGCACCTCGTTGCCGGCGGTCGCAAGGTGGATCCCGGCTTCGCCCCCGACACCTACCACCTGCTCAGCACCCTGGGCCCCGGCGGGCCGACCAAGGACGAGGTGGTCGAGGCCCTCGCGCGCGACATGGCCGCTTTCGGCGCCGCGAGTCCGCACGGCTTCTCGCTCATCCTCGACGACTTCCAGGCGATCGAGGGCAGCGAGGAGACCGATCCGATCATCGCCGCCCTGCTCGAGTCCACGGGCAGCGGCTTCTCGATGATCCTGGCCGCGCGCTCGGCCCCGCAGCTGCCGCCCGTGCGTCTCAAGGGCCGCAACGCCGTCCAGCGGCTGGAGGGCGACCAGCTCCGCTTCGACGTCCCCGAGGCGGAGGCCCTCTTCCGGGACGCCTACGGCATCCCGCTGGACCACGATGTCGCGGTCGACCTGGTCGCGCGAACCGAGGGCTGGGCGGCGCTCCTGAGCCTCGTCCGCACACGCCTGGAGGAGCGCCCCGAGCCAGACCCGCGCGCGCTCGTGGCCCAGCTGAGCGCCGCGGAGGGCGACCTGTACGACTTCCTCGCGGAGGAGGTCCTCGCCGAAGCGCCCGCCGACCTGGCCGAATTCCTCGCGGATGTCTCGATCCTCGACGAGGTGACGATCCCCGCGGCGACAGCTGCGGTCGGCAGCCAGGACGGCGTCGCCGAGTTCCTTCGGACCGCCGAGAGTCTCGGCCTGCTGCAGCGAGCCCCCGGCAGCGACCGCTGGCACTTCGCCCAGCTCGTACGCGAGTTCCTCTACGCGCACCTCGAGCAGACGCGCGGCCGACGGCGCGTCCGGGAGATGCACGCGGCCGTCGCAGCCTCCTTCAGCGGCGAGGACTGGCGCATCGCCGCGCGTCAGTACGTCCTGGCGGGCCAGCCCGGTGAGGCTGCCCATCAGATCGGAGAGGCGATCGACGCGGTCCTCGGCATCGGCGACTACCGGACGGCGCTCGACCTGCTGAGCGAGTCGCCCGAGGACAGCGCGCTGACCGCGATGCTCCGCGCCCGCTACCTGCTGCAGCTCGGCGCGAGCGAGGAAGCCCTGGAGGCCGCGGAAGCGGCCGTGCGTGCCGCGGAGGGCGAGGCTTCGAACCAATTATCCGCCGCGCTCCGCAATGCCGCGACCATATCAATGAGCGTCTACAACCTGAAGAAGGCCGTTGAGTACGGCCACCGCGCCGTCGGCCTCGCATCCAGCGCCGCCGAGCGGCGTCTCGCGGAGTGCCAGCTGGATCTGCTCAGTCTTGGGAGCCAAGGAAACCTTCCAGCCATTGCGCCGCGACTCGAGCAGCTGCTCGCAACACATCAACGGATCCATCACAGTCGCTACGAGGCGGTCAGCGCGATCAACCTCGCAGTTGTCTCGGTGTGGCTTCGCAAGCCGGCGGACGCCTTCCGACTCTGTTCGCGCGCCGAGCACCTTCTCTCAAGCTCGTCCCGCGCATACGAGCAGGTAACCGTCACGCTCACCCGTGCGCGCACCTTTGCATTTCAAGGGCACTGGCGCGACGCCGAGTCGCTCGTCAATGCTGCCTTGGCGGTCGAGCACCCACAGGGCCGCCTTGAAGCCGTTCTTGACGCTGCGTGGATGGCCGCTTGGTTCGGACCGCTTGGTCGGAGTAGCGACTATCTGCGGCGTGTTCAGCGCGATCGGCTTCCGGCTGACTGGATAGAACATTGGCTGACGGCCGAGCTCTGGGAGTGCTCAGACCCGACACAGCTGTGCGCCTTGCTGGGGCAACTCGCAGACAGGCCCACCATGTCTCTCGAAGTCGGCGCGGCGTTTCGCTGGCACCTCGCTAAGACGAAGGCGTTCGTCGCGCTCAATGACGGCGACGCCGCGCGAGCCGCCTTCCTGCTCGCCGAGCGAACCGCCGAGGAGCAAGCCTCCCCGATCGAGAGACGGCTTGTGGACATCCGAAAGGCACTCTTTGCGGGCCCCGCTTCAGCTTCGGCGGAGATAGCCGCGGCACCGTCTGACGACGACTCCTTGATCGGCGTCTTCGCCCCCGAGATTGTCGCCATGCTCGGCTCCTTGGCGCCGGCGGCAGTGCAGGTCATTGGCAGAGCATCACGATTGAATCCAGATCGATGGCGGACATTCCTTCGCTCCCCACTCGAGCCCGGCGGCAATCCCGCGGCGGCAGAGCGCGCCGCCGGCCTGCTCGACGAAATCGGCGACGAGAGCGATATCGCCCTGCTCCGCGGCTACGCACGCCGTGCGAGGCGAAGTGCGGAACGCTGGGGTGAGTCCCTGGCACGGCGACTCGCTCCTCGCGTTTGGATTGAGGACCTCGGGCTCGCTCGAATCTGCGTGGGCGACAGGGTCATCGATGGACGATGCATCCGCCGGAAGGCTCTCGCACTCCTGCTGTACCTACTTGGACAGCCTGCCGGAGCGGCGACACCCGACCAAATCATCGAGGCCTTGTGGCCGGACGTGGATCCGGATGCCGCCCTGAACTCAGTCCATCAGACCATCTACGTCCTCCGCCGCGTCGTAGATCCGGACTACAAGGCGGGGACATCTCCCGAGTACCTGCACTTCGACTCCGACATGGTCTGGCTGGACAACGACCTCGTGGACAGCCGCAGTTGGCGATGCATGAGGCTTCTCTCAGGCCGCGAGTGGGACGCGGAGCGGGTCAACGAGGTCGTGGCCAACTACCGCGGGCGATTCGGCGCCGACTTTGCCTACGACGAATGGGCGTCCCCGTTCCGAGATCGGCTTCATGCTCTCTACCTGGGCGTGATCGAGCAGGCGGTCGCGGGGAGCATCGGCCATCGCGACACCCGATGGCGACTGTGGGTGGGCCAGCAGGCGATTCAAGTTGATCCCGAGGCCGACTCGATCGAGGCGCTCGTCATCGGGCTGTATCGGGCCGTCGACGCGACCTCGGCGGCGCGTGAGCAGTACGCACACTATGCAAGCGCGATGCGAGACCAGCTCGGGGTGGATCCGCCCGCGCTTGAGGACATGCTGCCGCCCTCCTGATACGAAAATCGCCCGAAGGCCGACGTTTCATGCCTTCTGTGCGGCCCGCCAGGCCACGGCGACTAGCCCCCAGCAACCGACCTGGTGCCCATAGGTAGGGATGCGTATTGACCGGTGTGGTTGAGCACACCTATAGTCCGCCCCGCACTAGTACTTCAGTACTGTGCAGTCAAGGAACGCTCGGACGCGCTGATGCCACCACCTGAATTGGGCACTTAGGGTGGAGGCGGAGCGAGTAGTGCAACCGACCGACTTTCGAGTCAGGTCGGTTTTCGTGTCTCTGGGCACATCGGAGGCACGAGAGCCGCGAGGAGGTACGAGCGTGGCACCGTCCAAGGGCGCAAAGGGCTGGTAGGCCAGGACGCGGAGGATCGACCGATGAAGGATCGACTGATGCGGCTCATGGCCGTCTTCGGCGCAGTTGCCGCCATGGCACTCGCCGGAGGGGCGTCGC
>JAJYMP010000640.1 GCA_021786915.1 Chloroflexota bacterium | reverse complement strand
GAACCGTACCGTAAACAGTACGCTCCTGCCAATCGATGTCAAGACCCCAGGTGCCGCGAACCTGTCAGGGTCGTGCACTCACGGCCCCACCACCCGCATTCGCAGTGCCCACGAGACCGGGACAATGAGGTCGGTTCCGGCCGCGCGACTGCGCGACTGCGCGACTGCGACTCGACTCCTCTCGCCCCGACCAGAACATCCGTTCCAGTCGTCGAATGGCGATGGCTGGCCGATCCCGTGCTCACTCGGGCGCGCGCTCGCGGCCCTTGGCGATCTCGGTCGCGAGGTGGATGGCGTGGCGCGTTCGGAGCACCTGCGCTTCCGCCATGCCGGCCGCGTCGAGGATCCGATCGTCGATCCCGATCAGGTCGACGCGCCGCAGGCCCTCTCGAACCGTCGCCAGGGCGTCCGGCCCCAGATGGCGGACCGCGCGCACCGATTCCGTGCGCGGCAGGGCTGACGACACGCGACGTGCGCCGCGGTTGGCCAGGAACGAGCGCACGGCCGCCGTTTCCGGCTCCTCGACGACCAGCTTGACGAACGCCGAGTCACGCGGCGGCTCTCGTCGAGACCGGTGGTTCACATCCGGGAGCGTCCATCCTCTACCTCAGCGCCGATGGTGGTCGAGGCTGGCAGCCCGCCAGTCTCGCGCCAGGCGGCGGCTGATTGCCCGAGACGCGGCGGTCGGCCTCACCGCCGGCTGCGGTCACGGGACCCAGCCGGCGAAGAAGAAGCCCCGGTTGTCCGACGACCGTCCGGGCGCGAGGACCGCGGCGCTGCGGGCGGTGGACAGGTCGACGAGGACGGCTGCGTCACAGCCGAGCGAGGCGATCGCGGTCCGGCCGCTCGGGTCGGACGGTCCGGATGCGATGGCCAACCGCGGGTCGATCGGAGATCAGCTGGTCGAGGACGAGCGTCCCGTCCGGGGCTTCAGTCGCGCGGCCGTCGTCTCACGGCCCTCGGCACAACCAGCCCGCAGCGATTACCGGAGCGAAACACGCCGATCACAGACGGGGTTCAGCCTCGGGTCGTCAGTCCAGGTCAGTGATGACAGAATCACAGCCCATCAACATGCGCCGGCCATGGGCTTGACTGCCGCCGAGTGGGCCGCCGAGAATGCACGCCTGACGAGCCCGCGTATCCTGCCGGTCCTCATCAGACAGTCGGAGGAGACATTGGTGACCACACACCCGCTGCCCCGCCGTCCGCGCGCGCTGAGCCTGCTGACCGTCGTCGCCATTGCGGTTGCGGCCTGTAGCGGCGGAGCCTCTCCGGCACCGTCGGAGGCGCCCGCCTCTCAAGCCCCCGCTTCGGAGGCCCCCGCCTCCGCGGGCCAGATGGATGCCCTGGTCCAGGCGGCCAAGGCGGAAGGCACCCTGACCACGATCGCCCTGCCGCATGACTGGTGCAACTACGGCGAGGCGATCGAGACCTTCAAGACCAAGTACGGCCTCACGGTGAACGAACTCGATCCGAACGCTGGCTCCGGCGACGAGATCGAGGCGATCAAGGCCAACAAGGACAACAAGGGCCCGCAGGCCCCGGATGTCATCGACGTCGGCCTTGCGTTCGGTCCCACGTCCAAGGCCGACGGCCTCATCGCGCCGTACAAGGTCGCAACGTGGGACTCGATCCCCGACAGCGCCAAGGACACTGACGGGTACTGGTACGGCGACTACTACGGGGTTCTCTCCTTCGAGGTGAACACCGCTGTCGTCAAGAATGTGCCACAGGATTGGGCGGACCTGCTCAAGCCGGAGTACAAGGGCCAGGTGGCTCTCGCCGGCGACCCACGCTCGTCCAACCAGGCGATCCAGACGGTCTTCGCGGCCGCTCTCGCCAACGGCGGGTCGCTCGACAATGCACAGCCTGGCCTCGAATTCTTCAAGAAGCTGAACGAGGTGGGGAACTTCGTCCCGGTCATCGCCAAGCCGGGCACGATCGCCGCGGGCGAGACGCCGATCACCATCCGCTGGACCTACAATGCCCTGGCCAACCGCGACAGCACGGCCGCCAGCGGCGGCCCGGCCATCGAAGTCGTCGTTCCGAAGTCCGGCCGGTTTGCCGGCGTCTATGTCCAGGCGATCAGCGCCTACGCGCCGCATCCCAATGCGGCGAAGCTGTGGGAGGAGTTCCTGTACTCGGACGAGGGCCAGAACATCTGGCTGAAGGGCTACTGCCACCCGATCCGCTACCAGGATCTCGTCACTCGCGGCGCGGTCCCCGCGGAGCAGCTGGCCAAGCTGCCCGACGTCACGGGAGCGGTCTTCCCGTCGCTCGATCAGCTGAACGCGGCCAAGGAGCTCATCACCAAGAACTGGGACGCGGTCGTCGGGGCGGACGTCAAGTAGATGTCGCCCGATCGAGCCGTCCGATAGGACCCGGAGCGTAACGACGTGGCGGATTCCGCCACAGCGGTCAGCGTGCGGGGCGGGCCAGCGGCGCGCCCCGCACCTCGCCGCTCCGGTTGGGCCTGGTTGGGCCTGGTCCCGTTCTTCGTCTTCTCGATCGCGTTCATGTTCCTGCCGGTCGCCTTCCTGGTCGTGGGCAGCTTCCAGGACTCGGCGGGCCAGTTCACGCTCAGGAACTATGCCGATCTGTCGACCGACACGATCGTCAGCGCGTACTCCAACAGCATCGAGATCAGTGCCGTCACCGCGATCGCCGGCGGCCTGTTCGGGTTCCTCCTTGCCTATGCCGCGATCCTGGGGGGTCTGCCGCAGTTCCTGCGCACGGTGCTGATGACCTTCTCGGGGGTGGCCTCCAACTTCGCCGGGGTTCCACTGGCCCTGGCCTTCATCTTCACCCTCGGGCAGCTGGGGCTCATGACGAAGTTCATCAACGACACGTTCGATATCGGCCTCTATCGCTCGGGCTTCAGCCTGTACACCAAGATCGGCCTCGAGCTGGTCTACCTGTACTTCCAGTTTCCGCTCATGGTCCTGATCATCGCGCCGGCCCTCGATGGACTCAAGCGCGAGTGGCGCGAGGCATCCGAGAACGCTGGTGCCACCTCGTACCAGTACTGGCGATACGTCGCGCTGCCGATCCTGATGCCGTCGCTGCTGGGGGCCGTCATTCTCCTGTTCGGCAACGCGTTTGGCGCCCAGGCGACGGCGTTCCAGCTCACCGGCGGCACGATCAACCTCGTCACGATCGTCATCGGTGCCCAGATCCGTGGCGATGTCCTCCACAACCCGGGCCTGGGATACGCCATGGCGATGGGCATGGTCGCGATCATGGGGGTCTCGATCGCCGGTTACTCGTGGCTCCAGCGCCGATCGGAGCGCTGGCTGCGATGAGACGGCGGGGTTCGTTCTGGTCATGGGCGATCTTCACCCTCGGGGCGATCTACTTCCTGCTGCCCCTCGTGGCGACCTTCGAGTTCTCGATGCGCGCGAAGCCCTTCGGCCTGGCCTACCAGAACGTGCTCAAGGACTTCAGGTTTGTCGACAGCCTGCGCTACTCGTTCGTGATCGGGATCCTGACCATCGTGGTCAGCCTGCTGGTCATCGTGCCCACCGCCTACTGGGTGCGGCTCAAGCTGCCGCGCCTCCGGCCGGTCGTGGAGTTCGTGACTCTGATGCCGTTCGTCATCCCGCCGGTCATCCTCGTGTTCGGAATCATCCGGATCTACAGCCGCCAGCCGCTCCTCCTGACGGCCACCGATGTCGGCAGCGACCTCCTCCTGGTGGCGGCCTACGTCGTGCTGTCATTCCCGTACATGTATCGAGCGGTCGATACGGGCCTCGCGGCGATCGATGTGGCGACCCTGACGGAGGCGGCCCAGAGCCTCGGTGCGGGCTGGGCCCGGATCATCCTGACGGTGATCTTTCCCAATCTGCGCACGGCACTCATCTCCGGCGCCTTCCTGACCCTGGCCATCGTCATCGGCGAATACACGATCGCGAACTTCCTGGCGCGCCCTGCCTTCGGCCCCTATCTCTCGCTGCTCGGGCAGAACAAGGTATTCGAGCCGGCGGCCGTCTCCCTGATCAGCTTCGGGCTGACCTGGCTGGCGATGGCCATCATCGCGTTCCTCGGTCGCGGCGCGAGGACGCGCGTCCAGGTGGCCGGTGCAAGGTAGGGAGACGAGCGCACGATGACCTTCCTCCAGCTCACCGGCGTGCAGAAGTTCTTCGGCAGCGTCGTCGCGGTCGAGGACTTCAACCTGCAGGCCCAGCGGGGCGAGTTCATCTCCCTCCTGGGACCCAGCGGTTGCGGCAAGACGACGACGCTCCGGATGATCGCCGGGTTCGAGCGGCCGGATGCGGGCACCATCCTGGTGGACGGCGTGGACATCACCCACCGCCCGCCGAACCAGCGCAATGTGGGCATGGTCTTCCAGTCCTATGCACTGTTCCCGAACATGACCGTGGCGGACAACATTGGCTTCGGCCTGAAGGTGCGTAAACGACCGAAGGAGGATATCGCCCGCCGCGTGGGCGAACTGCTGGCACTCATCCACCTCCAGGGCAGGGGCTCGCGCTACCCGTATCAGCTCTCCGGCGGCCAGCAGCAGCGAGTGGCCCTCGCCCGAGCGCTCGCGATCGAGCCCCAGGTGCTGCTCCTCGACGAACCATTGTCGGCGCTCGATGCCAAGATCCGGGTCATGCTGCGGACGGAGATCAGGTCGATCCAGCGCGAACTCGGGATCACCACGGTCTACGTCACCCACGACCAGGAGGAGGCCCTGTCGCTCTCGGACCGGGTGGTCGTGATGAGCGAGGGTCGGATCGAGCAGATCGGGTCCCCGTCGGAAATCTACAATTTCCCGGCCACCGCGTTCGTGGCCTCGTTCGTTGGGACGCTCAACCTGTTCGACAGCTACGTCGTCGAAGCTGCCACCGGCCGGCTCATGGTGGAGGGCCAGGAGATCCGCGCGGCAATGCCCATCACTGGCGCATCCGCCGGCGCGATCGTCTCGGTCGCGCTCCGGCCCGAGAGCATCTCGCTCGGCGACGGTCAGAGCGGGCAGAACCGTCTGCGCGGCACGATCCAGGACGTCAGCTTCTTGGGCTCGATCGTCCGGATCCGGATTCGCCTGGGGGATGGGCCGTCCATCTCGCTCGACACGTTCAATGCCCCGAACCTGGCGCTTCCCGCGATCGGCGAGGTGGTGACCGTCTCCTTCCCGCCGGAGGCCTGCGTGGTGCTCGACCGGGCGGCCGCAGCCCCGAACGCGGACGTCTCGTCGGAGGCGTGAGCCCGGCCCGACCGCGATCGGGGGTCGCCAGCCGTCTGGCCGGGATCGAGCTGATCGTCTTCGACAAGGACGGGACGCTCATCGACTTCGACGCGATGTGGGGCTCGTGGCTGGCTGAGCTTACGCGACGGCTCGGCTCGGCGGCCGACGAGGCGATCAGGGCGGAGCTCTACCAGGCGTTCGGATTCGATCCTGCTGCCGGCCACGTCCTGTCCGGGGGCGCGCTGGCGGGGACGCCGATGGCGGAGCTGCGAGAGCTGGCGGTGACCATCCTCACCTCGGCCGGTGGCCCCCGGACCGCTGCCGAGGCGACCATCGGTCGAGTCTGGCAACCGCCGGACCCGGTGGCGCTGGCCCGTCCGCTGGCCGACGTGAGGTCCCTCTTCGGAGCACTTCGTGAACGAGGCCTGGGGATCGCCGTCGCGACGACGGACGATCGATCGCCCACCGAGCAAACGCTCGCGGCGCTCGATGTCGCCGACCTGGTCGACGCCCTCGTCTGTGCTGATGACGGCCTGCCGGTCAAGCCGGCTCCGGACATGGTCTGGCACCTGTGCCGGATGCTCGGCCGGGAGCCCTCGCGGGCCGCGGTCATCGGAGACTCACCGGCCGATCTGGCGATGGGTCGCGCGGCCGGCGCGGGGGTGGTCATCGGCGTCCTGTCCGGGATCGGCGGGCGCGAGGACCTCGCGCCGCTGGCGGACCTGATTCTCCCGTCGGTCGCCGCCCTGGTCGAGGCCTGATGGCGTTCCTGCCGGCCTCGCACCGTGACAGGAGAGCGGCTGGCCAGGCAGGCACGATCCGCACGATCCAGCGACGACCCGCGGTGCGACGACGCGCTGCTGTGCCCGAGCATCCAAGGTGATCTCCCTCGTCTCCATGGGATCGAGGGTGACGCAATCGCTGTCCCCTTGGCTCGGACTGATTCGCTGTCCTCCGACACGCCCTGCGGGACGCCCTGCGGGACGCCCTTGACGCGGCGCCGGGCGGGCCACGATGCTCTCCTCCATGAGCGAGCCCACCCTGTTCATCGGCGGCAGCTGGATCCATGGCACGACCGGTGAGCGCAGCCCGGTCATCTATCCCTCGGACGGGAGCGTCGTCGCCGAGGTCGACGTCGCAGCCGACGCCGACGTCGCCCGGGCGATCGCGGCCGCCCGCCGCGCGTTCGACGAATCGGACTGGCCCCACCGGCCGGCGGTCGAGCGCGGGGCGCTCCTGTCGCGGGTCGCGGACCTGCTCGCCCGCGACCGCGAGGCGATCGCCCGGGCCGAAACCCTGAACACCGGCAAGGCGCTCCGCGAGTCCGAGTACGACGTCGACGACGTGATCAGCGTCTTCCGCTACTACGCCGGGCTTGCCGACAAGGAGGCGGGTCGGGTCGTCGCCACCGGGTCTCCCGACGCGCTCAGCCGGATCGTGTACGAGCCGGTCGGGGTCTGTGCCCTGATCGGCCCCTGGAACTACCCGCTCCTGCAGATGAGCTGGAAGATCGCCCCTGCGCTCGCCGCGGGGAACACCGCGGTCATGAAGCCGGCCCAGGTGACGCCGCTCACAACCATCCACCTGACCAGGTTGCTCGAGGAGGCCGGCGTCCCGGCCGGCGTGGTGAATCTCGTGCTCGGTCCCGGCGGCCGTGTTGGCCAGGCGCTCGCGGACAGCCCGGACGTCGATCTCGTGTCGCTGACCGGGGGGATCGAGGCCGGCCGCGCGCTCATGCGCGGTGCGGTCGCCAACATCAAGCGGGTTGCCCTCGAGCTCGGCGGCAAGAGCCCGAACATCGTGTTCGCCGACGCCGACTTCGAGATCGCCCTCGACAACGCGCTGACCGCTGCCTTCCTGCACTCCGGGCAGGTCTGCTCGGCCGGGTGCCGCCTGATCGTCGAGGCATCGATCCACGACCGCTTCGTCGAAGAACTGGCTCGGCGAGCTGACCGGATCCGCCTTGGACCGGGGCTCGATCCCGCGACAGAGACCGGCGCGCTGATCACGGCCGAGCACCGCGCCAAGGTCGAGCGGTACATCGCCTCGGCCGTGGCCGAGGGCGCCCGACTGGTCACCGGCGGGACGCGACCCGTCGAGCCAGAGCTGCAGGCCGGTTTCTACCTCCGGCCCACCGTGTTCGCCGACGTGACGAGGGAGATGACGATCGTTCGCGAGGAGGTCTTTGGCCCGGTCGTCACGGTCGAACGCTTCACGACCGAGGATGAGGCGATCCGGCTCGGCAACGATACGAGTTACGGGCTGGCCGGTGCGGTCTGGACGGCCGACGCGGGCCGGGCCCAACGGGTCGCGGCCCGTCTGCGCCATGGCACGGTCTGGATCAACGAGTACAACCGTTACCTGCCCCAGGCCGAATGGGGCGGCTTCAAGCAGTCGGGGATCGGACGCGAGCTCGGTCCGAGCGGCCTCGACGAGTACCGCGAGGCGAAGCACATCTACCAGAACACGCGGCCGGCGGTGACAGGCTGGTTCCGGGGCTGAGCCGGCGACCGGGCCCGGCGGCGTGCCGGACCCGGTCGAGCCAGGTTCCCGAGAAGCCCCGAAGGGCGGCCTACTCGGCGGGGATCTCGGCGTGGATCGCCTCGAGGTCGATCCCCTGCGCCTTGCGGTACAGGCGGGCGACGACGTAGAGGACGACCGCGGCGCCGTAGAGGATGCCGAGGAAGATGATCGACTGGGTGTTCCCGACGCCGATCCCGTACAGGCTGTTGGTCAGCCACTCGACGAGCACCCAGACGAGGATCACGGTCGTGATCCCGCCGGCCAGGCTGATCAGCGGCAGACCGCCGATCGAGTAGCGCGCGAGGGGCGAATTCGCGTACAGCTCCTTCTTCCAGTAGGGCAGGATCGTGGCGGCCACGGAGCTGCCGAGGAACGTGACCGCGATCACGAGCGTGGCATCGAGCGTGAGCCCGACGAAGTCGGCGTTGTAGGCGTAGAACCAGCTGAGCACGACCGACGGGACCATGATCAGCAGGAGCGCCACCATCGGGACGCCGCGGTCCGAGACGCGCGCGGCCGCCTCGGGCAGGATCCGGTCGAACGCCGCGGCGAAGATCATCCGCGTCGAGGACAGGAACAGCGTCCCGGCCCAGCCGAGGAACCACGCCCCGAACAGGACGACGATCGCGATCTGGACGACCCGGCTGTCAACGAGGAACGAGGCGAGGAGCGGCGGGTAGCCCCAGACCGGGATGACCGGGGCGGGTGCGTCGGCCACCCCGTAGAACGTGTCTCCGAAGTTCGCGTTCGTCGCCTGGAAGAACTCCCAGCCGAACGTCTTGGCCGCGAGCAGGACGAAGACGACCGCGAGGACCGCGGTCACCCAGATCCCGCCGAGCATCCCGTTCAGGACCTTCCGGAA
Organism: Chloroflexota bacterium; assembly: GCA_021786915.1. Next base: position 1,958 of record JAJYMP010000640.1, on the reverse strand, counting down.
GTCGCCGGCGCCGCGGACCTCGCCGTACAGCGTGGCGCCCCAGTTCGGGTAGAGGATCCAGAAGAACATGAACGGAACGAGGGCCAGGGTGCCCGGTCCGAAGGCGAACGGGTCGAGGCCGGCGAACGGCGCTCCGTAGAAGGTGGCCGTCGTGTCGATCGTCGACTGGTAGGCGTTCGTCACCCCGAACAGGCTCGACGCCTCGCGGTCGAAGGCACGCTGGAAGTCGGCCTGCGACGAGACGAGCATGAGCACGAAGACGACCGCGAGCACGGCCAGCCCCACGTACAGGCTCGCTCGCTGGACGCGGGCGTAGCCGGCCATCCCGAGCGCGACGAGCGCGGTCACGAGGGCGATGACGATCAGCGACACCGCGAACACGCCGTCCGGCGTGCCGAAGAAGTTCGACACGCCCTCGAGCCCGGCCAGGGCGGTCACCGGCTGGACGAACTCGACCGTCAGGATGGCACCGTAGATCGGCGCCCACAGGGCCAGGATGAACCACCAGCCGGTGGCGGCCAGGACGAAGCCGATCCCGCCGCGGCGCAGGCCGAGGAGGGCGCCCCCGACCACCCCGACTGCTCCGGTGCCGATGGCGACGGCGTCGCCGAGGGCCAGCGCCTGGCCGACGAGGAACGCCCCGATCCCGAACACGACCGCCCCCGATACCGCGCCGGGGAGGCCGTCGAGGACGCGGCTCTGCCAGACGTAGTCGCCGCCGGCGCGGGGCATGACCGCGATCAGGCCGGCGTATGTGATCGCGAGGAACGTGACCGCGATCGCCGAGATGACGATCGCCGCGATCGGTGAGCCGTCCGGGACCCACCCGAACGTGAGGAAGCTGTAGAACATCCCGAGCGTGACGAGGTTCACCGACATGAACGAGTAGACGAACGCGTCGAAGCCGGACCAGCCCTTGACGAGTCCCGTCGCGTTCCTGAGGAACAGCGACGGAGCCGTGCCCGATGCCATGTTTCCTCCTCCTCTCCTTGGTACCTGGACAGTCAGCCGTTGATCAGCAGATAGCGCTTCACCGATCCCTTCTTCTTGTCGAGATCCACGATCGCCGCCTGGAGCACCCCATCCTCATAGGAGCTCCCGGGATTGACGGCCAGCGTGGACCCGATCCGGACGGCGCCCTTGCCCTCGTGGATGTGGCCGTGCAGCGATAGTGCTGGCTTGTAGGCGAGAATCGACTCCCGGACCGCGCGCGAACCGACGGGCACGAGGGCCTGGCCACCTGCGACGTACTTCATGTCCGCGTCGAGCCGCGGGGCGCTGTCGAGGTTCGAGCCGTATGGCGGCGCATGGAAGTTGAAGATCGAGCGCCGCGGATCGGAGACACTGGCCACGAGACCGTCGATCCGCTCCCGGAGCTCCGGCTCGGGCAGCTCGCGGTAGGTGTTCCAGGGGGTCGGGTTGGCCCAGCCGGTCGAGACGAGCGTGAAGCCGTCGAGCTCGATCGTGTTCGCCTCGCCGAGCTCGACGTGACCGGCGCGGTCGATGATCGGATCGATCTCGAACATGTCGTCGTTGGCGGGCGAGACGATGCAGCGGATGCCCGTGCCGGCCAGCCGATCGTCGGCGAGGGCCATCCAGCGCTCGACCGAGGCGAGCATCTCCGACCGGAACCGGCCGTCCACGAGGCTGGGGTCGGCGGCCCACGCGTCGACCTCGTCGCGGGTCAGGCGGACCGGGTAGTAGCCGCGGTCCCGGATCCGCTTCTCCATCACGCGGACCTCGTCCTCGCTCGAGAGGACGTGCCTCTGGTCCTGGATCGTCACTTCCCAACCCCCGCTGGTCGACACGACCGGGACCATCGCCTTGCCGGTCATGTCGCCGCCCATGATCAGCACGTCCGCCTTGTGGAATGCCCCCGCGTTCAGGAACTTCCGCCAGCACACGTCCGAGCCGTGGATGTCGGTGGCGAAGAAGACCCTCATCGACCCGCCCCTCCC
>JAJYMP010000104.1 GCA_021786915.1 Chloroflexota bacterium | reverse complement strand
GGAGGGGGCCGTGGTGTTCCTGGCAGCCGCGCTCGCCGACCTCGCGACGTATCTGGTGACCTCGATCCAGCTCGCCCTCGCGTACCCGGACCCTGCCGGCGGGATCGTGGCCTCCTTCCTGAAGTTCCTGGCCATCTTCGCGGTGACCCAGATCCCGCTCGCCGTGGCGGAAGGGCTCGTGACGGTGGTGCTCTTCCGGGCGCTGCGCACCAACGCCGGCGCCGAGCTGCGCGCCCTCGGCGCCTGAGGCACTGACGATGAAGATCCCCTCCGCCGCCCTGCTTGTCCTGGCCCTGGCCCTGGTCGTCGTGCCCCTGGCCCTCGTGGGGGCAGGCGCGGTCCACGGCACCGACGACCAGGCCAAGGCCGCGGTCACGCAGATCCAGCCCGGCTACCAACCCTGGTTCCAGCCGCTGTGGAAGCCGGCGAGCGTCGACGTGGAGAACGCGCTGTTCACGCTCCAGGCGGCGGCCGGCGCTGCGGTGGTTGGCTACGTCCTCGGGTTTCGCCGCGGTCGGCGGCGGTCGGGCGGGTCGTGATGCGCCAGATCGAGCGCTTCGCCTACGGCAATCGGCTCGCCCGCCTGCACCCCGCCTACAAGGTCGCGCCCAGCCTGGTCGCCGTGCTCACGGCGCTCCTGGCCGGACGACTCGAGGTGAGCGTCGCGGTGCTCGCCGTCGTGGCGGCGATGTCGGTCGGCTGGGCAAGGCTGCCCGCGGCGGTCGTCCTGCGCCTGGCCGTGGGCGAGGCCGCCTTCCTGACCGCGGGCGTGGTCGGCCTGGCGGTCAGCGTCGGGACAGCGCCCGTCGCGGGGGGCGTCGCCGTCGGGCCGTTGTGGCTGGAGGTCAGCGACGCGTCGCTGGGCCTTGCCGCGAACGTGCTGGCGCGGGCGCTGGCGTGCACCGCGGCGATGAACTTCCTCGCCCTCACCACGCCCGTGGTCGCGATCGTCGACCTGCTCCGGGCGCTGCGTGTGTCCGACGTCCTGGTCGACCTCGTGACGCTCATGTACCGCTTCATCTTCGTGCTGCTCGAAACGCTCGACCACATGGTGACCGCGACCCAGGCGCGACTCGGCTTCTCGGGCTGGCGCACGACCGTCTCGAGCTCCGGGCGCATCGGGGCCGCGCTGTTCGTGGAGGCCTACCGGCGCAGCCGACGCCTCGAGGACGCCCTCTCCGCCCGCGGTGGAGGCGGCGCGCTCAACGTGCTTCCCGGCTCGTACGACCACCCGCGCTGGGCGCTCGCGCTGATGGCGAGGGCGCCTCGATGAGCCTCAAATTCGACGCAGTCGAGTACGGCTACGCAGGCGGTTCGACGCTCGCGGTCGCGGGCGCGTCCCTCGACCTCGGACCCGGGGAGGCCGTCGCGCTCGTGGGCGCCAACGGCAGCGGCAAGTCGACGCTCATGCTGCTCGCCAACGGCATCCTGCGCCCTGCCGCGGGGACGGTCCTGCTCGACGGGCGTCCGGTGGACTACAGCCGCGCTGGCCTGCTCCGCCTCCGCAGCCAGGTAGGCGTGGTCTTCCAAGACCCGCGCGACCAGTTGTTCAGCGCGAGCGTCGCCCAGGATCTGAGCCTCGGACCGGTCAACCTCGGCCTCGACTGGGGCGAGGTGCGGCGCCGGGTGGCCGACGCGGCCGAGCGCTGCGGTTTGGCGGGCCTCCTCGACCGCCCCACGCACGCGCTGAGCGGCGGCGAGCAGGCGCGGGCGGCGCTGGCGGGCGTGCTGGCGATGCGGCCGAGGTTCCTGTTCGCGGACGAGCTGACCAACAGCCTCGACCCGTGGATGCGGGCGAACGTGCTCGACATCTTCGACGGGCTCACGGCCGAAGGGTGCACGGTGGTCCTCGCGACGCACGACCTCGCGCTCGCGCGGCGCTGGTCCGCCCGGACCGTGTGGATGGACCGCGGCGCGATCCGGCGGACCGGTCCGACGAGCCCCGTCCTGGCCGAGCTTCGCGCCACCGACCGGCGGCCCGTGCGCCGGGTCAAGGCCGCCAATCCCGAGCCGAGCGGGACGGCGCGCGCCGCGGTCGTCGCGGTCAGCTTCGGCACCACGCACCGCGAGACGCTCGATCGCACGATCGGCGCGGTGGAGCGCGACCTCGGGGCGGCGTTCCGCGGCTGGCCGGTCCGGCGCGCGTTCACGTCCACGATGGTCATCGAGCGCCTGGCGCGGCGGGACGGCATCGCGACTGGGACCGTGGCGGAGGCGGCCCGACGTCTGGCGGACGAGGGCGTGGGCGAGGTGGTCGTCCAGCCGCTCCACCTCCTGCGCGGCAGCGAGTACCACCGGCTCCTCGACGAGGTCGCCCCGTACGCCGGCGAGTTCGAGCGCCTCGCGATCGGCATGCCCCTGCTCGCCTCGCCCGCCGACCACCTCCGGGTCGCGGCGGCCGTGGGGCGCTCGGTGGGCGACCGCGGGCCCGACGAGGCGGTGCTCCTGATGGGCCACGGCTCGAGCCACCCGGCGAATGGCGCGTACGCGGCCTTCGACGCGACCCTCCACGCCGCCGGGTACGAGCGCGTGCTCATGGCCACCGTCGAGGGCACGCCGACCCCGGAGGAGGCGTTCGAGCGCCTCGATGGCCTGGGGGTGCGTCGCGTGACGCTCGTGCCGTTCATGCTGGTGGCCGGCGAGCACGCGCTGGTGGATATGGCGGGGCCCCAGGAGGGGAGCTGGCGGCGGACGCTCGAGCGGCGCGGCTACGAGGTCACGCCTCGCCTGACCGGGCTCGGCGAGCTGGCCGATATCCGCCGGGTGTACGTCGACCACGCCCTCGCGGCCGCCGCGGGGACGCCGGCATGACGGGCAAGGTGTGGTTCATCGGCGCGGGGCCGGGCGACCCGGAGCTGGTCACGCTCAAGGCCCGGCGCGTCTTGGCGTCCGCCGACGTGGTGCTCTACGCGGGCTCGCTGGTCAACCCGGCCGTCCTCGATGGGGTCCGGCCGGACGCCGTCGTCCGCGACACGGCGCGCATGCCGCTCGACGAGCAGCTGGACATGATGGTCGGGGCGGCCAGGGCGGGACGCTCGGTCGCCCGGCTCCACACGGGGGACCCGTCCGTGTACGGCGCGCTCCACGAGCAGGCGGCGGCCCTCCGCGCGGCGGGCGTGGCCTTCGAGATCGTGCCCGGCGTCAGCTCCGTGTTCGCGGCGGCGGCTGCGCTCGGCCTCGAGTTCACGCTGCCGGAGCTGACCCAGACGCTGATCCTGACCCGGGTCGGCGGCCGGACGCCCGTGCCCGAGCGGGAGCGGCTGCGCGACCTCGCGGCCCACCGGACGAGCCTGGCGCTGTTCCTGAGCACGGGGCTCATCCGCGAGATCGTCGAGGAGCTCGAGGCGGCCGGGTACGAACCAGCGACGCCTGTCGCGGTCGTCTACCGCGCGAGCTGGCCCGACCAGCGAGTGGTCCGGGCGACGCTCGAGACCGTCGCGAGGCGCGTCGAGGAAGCGGAGCTCACGCACCAGGGCCTCGTGATCGTGAGCCCGGGGTTCGCCGGCGGGCCAGCGCCGCGGTCGCACCTGTACGGGACGTTCATGGACGCATCCCGGACCCGCGCCGGAGCCGCCGTGGTCGCGCTGACCGCGCCCGCGGCCGAGCTGGGGCGCACGATCGCGGCCGGACTCCCGGACGCCACGCTGCACCTGCCCGCTCGCCTCGCCGCGCCCGGCGATGAGGGCGCGGTCGGCGTGCGGCCATTCCGGGCGTCGGTCCGCGATGTCCTCCGCGAGGCGTTCGCCGCCTCGGAGTCGCTGGTCTGCGTCATGGCCGCCGGCATCGTCGTCCGGGAGCTCGGCCCGCTGCTCACGAGCAAGCACGTCGACCCGGGCGTCGTGGTGGTCGACGCCGCCGGGCGCTTCGCCGTCAGCCTGGTGGGCGGGCACGAGGGCGGCGCGAACGCGCTGGCGGAGGCCGTCGCCGCCATCACGGGCGGCCAGGCGGTGGTCACGACGGCGAGCGACGTGGCGGGCGTGGCGCCGCTCGACCTCGTCGCGCGCGGGGCCAACTGGGCCGCGCACCCGCGAAGCCGGCTCGACGCCGTGATGGCGGCGGCCGTCGACGGCGGGCCGGTGGCAGTCGTCGCCGATGACGGCTGCGCGATCCCCGCCGCGCTCGACGGCACGGTGTGGGAGCGCCACGACTCGTGGCGGCAGGCCGCGACCAGCGGCGCCCGGTCGCTGGTCCTGGTGACCCTCCGCGAGCCCGACCCCGAAGCCTGGGACGCCTTCGAGCAGGCCGCCGTGTACCACCCGCGGCGCCTGGTCGTCGGCGTGGGGTGCAACCGCGGGACCGCCGCGGAGGAGATCGGCGCGGCGGTCTGCGAGACGCTGCGCCTGGCGGGCCTCGCGCCCGCGGCCGTCGTTCGCCTTGCCTCGATCGACGCCAAGGCGGACGAGGCCGGCCTGCTCGCTGCGGCCAGGGACCACGGCTGGCCGGTCACGTTCGTGACGGCGGAGCAGATCCGGTCGCTGGGCGAGCTTTCGCAGCCGTCACTCCACGCCAGGCGGGCGCTTGGCGTGGACGGCGTGGCCGAGCCGGCGGCGCAGATCGCAGCGGGATCGGGCTCTCTGCTCGTCCCCAAGCGCAAGTCAGGAAACGTCACCGTCGCCGTCGCTGCAGCTGGAGGTGGGTTGGCATGAGTGGGGCCATCGACGTCGTTGGGATCGGCCCGGGCAGCCCCGACTGGCTCGCGCCGGCGGCCCGGCGGGCGCTCGAGGGCGCCGATGTGATCCTCGGCTATAAGACCTACATCGCGCAGCTCGGCGACGTTGCGCCGGGCGTCGAGCGCGAGCGCAGCGGCATGCGCGGCGAGGTGGCGCGGGCGCGGCGGGCGATCGCGCTGGCCCGCGAGGGCCACCGGGTGGCCCTGGTCTCGGGGGGCGACGCGGGCGTGTACGGCATGGCGGGCCTGCTGTTCGAGGTGCTGGCGGCCGACGCGGTCCCGGCGGTGCCGGTCACCGTCCTGCCGGGGATCACGGCGCTCACCGCGGCGGCCGCCCTGCTGGGCGCCCCGCTGATGAGCGACTTCGCCTCCGTGAGCCTGAGCGACCAGCTCACGCCGCTGGGCGCCATCCTCGAGCGCGTCGAGCTCGCCGCCAGGGCCGGGTTCGTGCTCTGCCTCTACAACCCGCGCAGCCGGACGCGGACCGAGCCGTACCGGCTGGCGTGCGAGGCCATCCTCCGCCACCGCGATCCCGAGACGCCGTGCGGCGTCGTGCGCGCCGCGTACCGCGACGGGCAGCAGGTCCAGCTGGTGACCCTCGGCGAGTTGGCGTCCGTGGAGGTCGGCATGGACGCGATCGTGGTGGTCGGCGGGCCGCACACCCGCGTGCTCGACGGGCGACTCGTGACCGCGCGCGGCTACGAGCGCAAGTACGACCTCGAGGGGAGCGCGGCATGAGACCCGACGAGATCGAGGGCGAGAGCTTCCGCATCATCCTCGGGGAGCTGGGCGCGGACGCCCCGAGCGGGCCCCGCCTGCCGATCGTGCAGCGCGTCATCCACGCGACGGCCGATTTCGACTTCGCCCAGCACCTCGTCTTCAGTCCGACGGCGATCGAGGACGCCGTGGCGGCGCTCCGGGCGGGGCACCCGGTCGTCACCGACGTGACGATGTCCGCCTCGGGCATGAGCCGGCGCCACCTGGCCACGCTCGGCAGCCGCGTGGTCTGCGGGGTGCACGAGCCCGAGACCGCGGCTCTTGCCCGTGCTGACGGCATTACTCGGTCCTCTGCAGCGATCCGCCGCCTCGCGCCCGACCTAGACGGGTCGGTGGTCGCTATTGGAAACGCGCCGACGGCGCTGCGCGAGGTGCTGCGGCTGGCGGCCAATGGGGTGCGACCGGCGGTCGTGGTCGGCGTGCCCGTGGGCTTCGTCGACGCGGCCGAGTCGAAGGACGCTCTGGCGGCCACGGACCTCGCGTGGATCACGTGCCTCGGTCGGAAGGGCGGGTCCACGGTCGCGGCGGCGATCGTCAACGCGCTCCTCCGGCTCGCCACGGAGTCGACGGGTGCGTAGCGGCTTCGCCACGAGCGCCTGCGCCGCTGCCGCGATGGCCGCCGGCATGCGGTCGATCGTGGCCGGCGACGAGAGCGATGCCGTCGTCATCGATCTCCCCACCGTCCGCGGCGCCCGATTTCCAGTGGTCCGCCGAGAGCGCCTCGGCGAGGGCGTGCTGTGCGGCGTCATCAAGGAGGCCAGCGACGACCCCGACGTCACCGCGGGCCTCGAGATCCAGGCCCTCGTCAGCCGCCGCGGCGGCGGGGATCTCTCGATCGAGGGCGGGCACGGCGTCGGTGTCGTGACGCTGCCGGGCCTGCCCTGCGCGGTCGGCGAGGCGGCGATCAACCCCGGCCCGCGACGCCTCATCCGGCGGGTCGCCGAGGCGACACTGCGCGACCTGGGGCCGGACGCTGGCGACGGCTGGCGGGTCGAGATCCGCGTCCCGGACGGTGAGCAGGCCGCTGCCCGGACGATGAACGCACGCCTAGGCATCATCGGGGGGATCTCCATCCTGGGCACCGACGGCCTCGTGCGGCCGTACTCCGCCCCGGCGTTCCGCGCGAGCACCTTCTACGAGCTCCGGGTCGCGCGCCTGGCCGGCCACCGCTCGATCGGCATCGCGACCGGCAAGCGGAGCGCCGAGTACCTCCGGCGGGAGCTCGGGGAGCCGGAGAGCAGTCTCGGCGTGGTGGATGTCGGCGACGAGCTCGGGTTCCCGCTGGGGCACGTCCGGCCGCTGGGCATCGAGCGCGTCGCCATCGGGGGCATGATCGGCAAGCTCAGCAAGCTCGCCCAGGGCCGGTTCCAGACGCACGTGAACGACGGCGAGATCGACTTCGAGCACCTCGCCGCCGTTGCCGCCCGCGAGGGCGCCCCGGAACCTCTTTGCCGCCGGATCCGGACGGCGCGGACCGCGCACCAGGTCCAGGGCTGGCTTCGTGCCGAGGGCCTTGCGATCGAGCCCGCGCTCGCCGGGCTGGCGGCCACGGCGGCGGCGGCGGCGTCCGGCGTACCGGCCCGGGTCCTGCTGTTCTCGCTCGACGGGGCGCTCCTCGGCGAGGGCGGGGCGCCGGCGCCGGTCGACCCCGCGGGGGAGTCGCGGTGAGGCCGGTCGTGAGCGTCATCGGCATCGGGCCCGAGGGCCTTCCGGGCCTCGGGCCGGAGGCGCGGGCGAGGCTGGCCCGAGCCGACCGCATCTGGGGCGCCGAGCGCCTGCTCCGGGACCTCCCGGCAACCGCGGCGGTGCGCGTCCCGCTGCCGGCGCACGGCCTGCGCGACGCCCTGCGCACGCTCACGGCCAGGGGCGACGAGCGGATCGTCGTCCTGGCGTCGGGCGACCCGCTCTTCTACGGCGTGGGCGCCACGATCCTCGAGCTCCTGCCCGCCGACGAGGTCGAGCTCCTCCCCGCCGTGACCTCGCTGCAGGCGGCCTTCGCGCTGGCGCGGATGCCCTGGGACGGGGCCGCCCTGGCGAGCGTCCATGCCCGCCCGCTGGCGGACCTGGTCGGGCTGGCGCGCCGCCACCGGCGCCTCGGCATCCTGACCGATCCCGCCAGCCCGCCCGGCCGCATCGCCGCCGCGCTGCTCGCCGCGGGCGCCGTCGACGGTCGTGCCGTCGTGGTCGAGGACATCGGCGGCCCCGGACAGCGGGTGGTGGACACTGTCCTCTCGGCCCTGCCCGGGCAGTCCGCCGCGCCGCTGAATGTGCTGCTGCTCGACCAGGGTCCGGCTTGGCGCCCCGCCGCCGCGGCCTCGTCGCGGCCGGACGACGCGTACGCGCACCGCGCGGCGCTGATCACCAAGCGGGACGTCCGGCGGCTGGTGCTCGACCGCCTGGCCATCACCGAGGGCGACGCGGCGTGGGACGTCGGTGCCGGGTCCGGCTCGGTGAGCATCGAGATGGCCGAGCTGGCGTGGCGCGGCCGGGTCTTCGCCGTGGAGCGCGAGGCGGAACGCCTCAACGACATCAGGGTCAACCTCGAGCGCTTCGGCATCCCCAACGTGGAGCTCGTCGACGGCGCGGCGCCCGAGGCGCTGGCGGGCCTGCCGGCACCGGACGCTGTGTTCATCGGCGGCACCGGCGGACGGATCGAGCCGGTTCTGGAGGCGGTGGGTGCCCGCGCCTCGGCTGGCTGCCGAGTCGTGGCGACGTTCGCCGTGCTGGAGCACGTCGTGCGGGCGCATGCCTGGCTGCGGTCGGCGGGCTGGGAGCCCGAGCTGGTCCAGATCCAGCTCGCCGCCGGTGCGCCGATCGGCGACGGCACGCGGCTCGTCCCGGCGAATCCCGTGTTCATCGTCGCCGGCGTCGTGCCGGGGCCGGGAGGCCACGCATGACCCCCGAGCCGCGCACGGGGACGCTGCACGGCGTCGGCGTCGGCCCGGGGGACCCCGAGCTGGTGACGCGGCGGGCGACGAGGATCGTGTCAGGCGCGGGCGTCGTCGCCTACGTCGTGGACGAGGGCGGCCGGAGCCTCGCGCGCGGGATCGTCGCCGAGCTGATCCCGGAGGGCGCGGTCGAGCTGCCGCTCCACTTCCCGATGTCGCCCGCGCGCGACGTGCGGCTGCACGCCCGCCGGGAAGCCGCGCGGTTGGTCCTCGACCGCCTGCGCACCGGCGACGACGTCGTGTTCGTGACCGAGGGCGATCCGCTGCTCTACAGCAGCTTCCAGCATCTCCTCGCGCAGATGCCCTCCGGCGTGCCGGTCCGCGTGTGCCCCGGCGTCTCGTCGCTCACGGCCGCGGCCGCCGAGGCGGTCCTGCCGCTCGTGATCGAGGACGAGCGGCTGCTGGTGGCGACCGCCGCCGACGTGCTCGACGACCTCCCGGCGTGGCTGGGGCGGGTCGACACCCTGGTGATCTACAAGGTGCACCGGCACGTCGCCCGTCTCGTCGAGGCGCTTCGCGACATCGGCTCGCTCGGCGAGGCGGTCCTCGTCGAGCGAGCCACCCAGGACGGGGCGTCCTGCACCACGCTCGCCGACTGGGCCGGCGAGCCCGTGCCGTACCTGTCGCTGGTCATCGCGAGGGGGTCTCGGTGACCGGCCCGGCTTGGGGCCCGGTCCCCCGGCTCATCGTCGCCGCCCCGGCGAGCGGCAGCGGCAAGAGCGTGATCGCGACCGGCCTGATGGCCGCGCTCGCCGCACGGATGACCGTCCAGGCGTTCAAGGTCGGGCCCGACTACATCGACCCCATGTACCACGCGGTCGCGACCGGCCGGCCATCACGCAACCTCGACACCTGGATGACCGGCCGCGAAGCGGTCGTCCGCGCCTTCCTGCGAGCCACCGCGGACGCCGACATCGCGGTGGTCGAGGGCGTCATGGGCCTGTTCGACGGCGCGGGCGGCGGGCCGCTGGACGGCACCACGGCCGAGGTCGCGGACCTGCTGGGGGCGCCGATCGTGCTGGTCGTCGACGCGGCGCGAATGGCGGGCAGCGTGGCGGCCATCGTCCACGGCTTCGACACCCTCGTGCCGGGGATCCGCATTGCCGGCGTCATCGGCAACCGCGTGGGCAGCGAGCGTCACGCGAGGCTCCTGCGTGACGCCCTGTCGCCCCTCGGGATCCCGGTGCTCGGCATGGTGCCCAGGACGCCGGACCTCGCCGTCGCGGAGCGGTACCTCGGGCTCGTCACCGCTGACGAGCAGCCCGACGCGGCGCACGACCTGGCGACCGGGGCGCGGAGCGCGGTTGAGCGTCACGTCGACCTCTCGGCGGTGTTCGCGATCGCCGCCGGCGCTCGGGCGTCCGCCCTGCCGGCCCCGATCTCAGCCACGATGGCGTACGAGGACACGGCTGGCACGCCTGGTCCGGCGCGCGTTCGCATCGCCGTGGCGCGCGACGAGGCGTTCTCCTTCTACTACGCGGACAACCTCGACGCCCTGCGCCGGGCGGGCGCCGAGATCACGCCCTTCAGCCCGCTCCGCGACGACCGCCTCCCCGACGGCGCCGCCGGGCTCTACCTCGGCGGGGGGTACCCAGAGCTCCACGCGGCGCGCCTCGCCGCGAACGCGGACATGCTCGCGTCCATCCGCCGGGCCGGGAGGACGCGCATGCCGATCTACGCGGAGTGCGGAGGCCTAATGCTGCTGACCGGGGGGCTGGACGGCCCGGCGGGCAGCCACGACTTCGCGGGCATGCTCCCGGGACGGTGCGCGATGGCCGAGCGGGTGACCCTCGGCTACCGCGAGGTCGAGGCGCTGGCCGACGGCCCGCTGGCACGCGCGGGCGATCGCCTGCGGGGCCACGAGTTCCACTTCTCGACGTGGCACCGTCCGGCCGGTACTCCGGCGGCCTACCGCTGCGCCCGCCCCGGCTGCTCGGACGCGCCCGTCGCGGAAGGCTTCGCCTCGGGCGCCCTGCTCGCCTCGTACGTGCACCTCCACTTCGACCAGGGCGGGGGCCTTGCGGAGCGCTTCGTCGGCGCCTGCCGAGCCTGGGCCGCGTCCCTGGAGCCGGTGGCGTGATCACGACCGCGTCGGTCCCGGGCACCTGCGGCGAGCTCTTCCAGGGCACGCTGGACGGGGAGCCGTGCCTCGTCTCGTGCCCGATCTCGGTGTCCAGCAGCGCGCGGGCGGGGGTCGGCGTCCGCGTGGGGCCACTCCCCGTCAAGGT
>JAJYMP010000399.1 GCA_021786915.1 Chloroflexota bacterium | reverse complement strand
CGTCGCTCCCCTACCACGCGTTCCACCCGGTGGGCCTCGAGCAGCGCCGCGCCGAGCTGATCCGTTGGGTGGCACGGGAGGCGCCGCGTCTGGAGCGGCTCGCGGAGACGGCCGCGGGCCCGGGGGCCGACCCGGAGCCCGCATACCGCGCGCTTCGATCGTTCCCCGGCATCGGCCTTTGGACCGCAGCCGAGGTGGGCATGCGCGCCTTCGGCGACCCGGACGCGGTCAGCGTGGGCGACGCCCACCTGCCCAGCCTGGTCTCCTGGGCGCTGGCGGGCGAGCCGCGCGGCACCGACGAGCGGATGCTCGAGCTGCTCGAGCCGTACCGGGGCCAGCGTGGCCGGGTCGTCCGCCTGCTGGAGGCCATGGGGCTCAGCGCGCCTCGATACGGTCCGCGCATGGCGCCGCGGCGGATCGAGCGCCTCTGAGGCGGGCGTGGCCCGCTCCGCGCCGCCCGAGGTCCGGCCCCTCTTAACGCTTCCTCACAGGACCCGCCCGGACTCGGCCCCTCGCGCGGGGGTGGACACCGGATCGCCGGCTGGCATCGCGGTCCTAGGACCTCCGGCGGCCCGCCCTGGAAACCCCTGAGATCAGCCCGGGACGGGCTCCTCGCGCATGCCCCACGGGGAACCGTACGCGACGAGCATGTCGAGGAAGGGTTTGGGCGCGAACGCCTCGGGGCCGAGCACGCCGGCGCCCGCCCAGGTCCCCGCAGCCAACAGCTCGAGGGCCACGATCGGGTTGATCGCGGTCTGCCAGACCACGGCCTGGCTGCCGTACTCGCGCCACGACCAGCCGCTGTCCACCACGTGGTACAGGTAGACCGCCCGCGGGTTGCCGTCCTTGCCCCTGCCGGTGACGTACGTCCCGGCGCACGTCTTGCCGTGCATCTTGGCGCCCAGCCCAGCCGGGTCTGGCAGGCATGCCGCCACGACGTCGCGGGGCGAGACCTTGGCGCCCTTTACGGTCACGGGCTCGGTGCGGTCGAGGCCCAGCGCGTGGAGCACCTTGAGCACGTTGATGAACTCGTTGCCCAGGCCGTACTTGAAGGTGACCCGCTTGGCCTTGACCCAGCGCGGGATCAGGAGCACCTCCTCGTGCTCCACGTTGACGCACTCAATGGGGCCGATGCCCTCGGGGAAGTCGAACACCTCGGGCTCGGAGAACGGGGGCGTCGTGAACCAGCCTCGGCCCTCCTCCCAGATCGCCGGAGGGTTGAGGCACTCCTCGATCGTGGTCCAGATGGAGAACGACGGGGCGAAGTCGTAGCCGTCGACGACGAGGTTCGCGCCGTCCCGGACGCCCGCCTCGTCGATCTCGCTGAACAGCTCGTCCTGGGCGTAGCGCGCGAACACGTCCGAGAGCCCGGGCTCGACGCCCACGCCCACGAGCGCGAGGCGGCCCGCGGCCTGCCACGCCTCGGCCTTGGCGAACTGCTCGTCGCCCAGCTTGAGCCCGGGCAGCGCGTGGGGCTGCTCGGGATGCGGCTTCGACAGTGACATCGCCATGTCGAGGTAGTCCACGCCCGCGGCGAAGCAGGCGTCGAAGATGGGCATGACGAAGCGCGGGTCCACGGCGTTGAGGACATGGGTGATCCGGTGCTCGCGGATGAGCGCCACCATGGAGTCCACGCTCCCGGCGTCCACGCGCGCGCCGGAGAAACGGGTGTCGCCGCCCACCTGCGCAAGTGCGTGCTCCACACGGGCCGGGTCGTAGTCGGCGACCACCATGTGCTCGAAGAAGCCGCGCCGGGCCGCGATGGCCACAGCCGCCGTGCCCACGCCGCCCGCGCCGATCACCAGGATCCGCATGACCTGCACCTCATTGTCGGCGGCGCCGACGGGACGGGCCCGCGCCGCTCGGTCCTCGATGGGGGCTCGCCCCGCCCCCTCATCATGTCAGCCTCCGTGACTCCCGTGCGGCGCCGGCAAGAGCACCGTCCCGGCAGGCGGCACGACAGGCGCCGGCTTGAACGCCACCAGCCCCAGCCGGGAGAACGTCGGCGAGCGGAACGACCAGATCACCAGCAGGACGATGCCCAGCCTGAACCTGGCGCCACCCGATCACGACGTCGGACACAACCCGGGCGCCCCCGAACCGGGCGACGGCCCACTGGTAGTGGTGGGACCTGCCGCCGGCGTCGCGGACCGGCCAGGCCTCGAACGCCTCCAGGCGCGCGTGTCGGCTGATCGCCGCGGCGATCGCGGCGTCGGTCCGCCAGTTGAAGTAGCGCGGCGGGTCGAGCGTGTCGTCCGGGTTGGCGCCCTCCGAGCCGTCGCCGCCCCACATGCCGAACGCCGCGAGACCGCCCGGACGCAGGACCCGCGCGAACTCGGCGAGCGCCGCCTCGAGGTCGGGGTCCGGCATGTGCATCAGGACGCTCATGCTCCAGAGCGCGTCGAACGAGGCGTTGGGGAGGGGGCGCTCCTGCGCCGCCGCGACATGCGCGTCGATCCCCGCGGCACGCGCCAGCGCCACGTGCGCCGTCGACAGGTCGACACCGGCGACGTCGAACCCGGCCGCCCGGAATGCCGCGCCGTCGATCCCCGGGCCGGTCCCGATCTCGACGAGGCTGTGGCGGCCCTCCCCCTGCAGACGGGCGATGAACCACCCGCGGCGCGCCACGCGTTCGCCCGACAGCGTGCGGACTGCCCGCTCCGCCGCGTTCTGGTCGTAGTACCGCGCGAGGTCTGCGCGCAGCCGATCGCTGTCGTGCGTCACCGGCCGAGCCTACCCCAAGGCGACGCCCAGCGATCCGGGTCCAATCGTTGACACCACGTTCACCCGACGGCGGTGGCGGCCGCGCGGCCCGGCTGGTCAGCTGAGCTCACGACCGGACCTCGACCAGACGCCGGCCGCCCGGAGGCACATGATCGCCAGTTCGCGAGCACAAGGAGCGCCATCGATGGACTGCGAGTCCTGCGGGCGGCATCGACCGTCCGACCAGGTTGTCCCCGCCCGCTCGATCACCGGCGACGTCGTCATGGTCTGCGGCCGCTGCCGGCGGCACATGACGTCTCGAGCCGTCGTCGTGCACGACCTCCGGCCCGCCACCACCACGTCCCGGCCGCTGACCACCCTCTCCCAGGTTCCGGTTCCCCAATGGACACGATCTGGGGGCCCCAGCGATCACGCGGCGTTGAAGCCCCGGAAATACAGGATCACGACGCTGCCGTCATGACAGCACCCGACATCCAGATCGAGACGTTGTGCGCGGCCATGCGCCACGGCGTGTCGTCCCCGCGCCTGCTCGCAGCCGCCCTGCTCCACGTGCTCGAGCGGGACGAGGCGCCGCCGGCCCGATGGCAGGCGGAAGCGTTCGTGCTGGCCGTTTCTCGTCATCGCCTGGCACTCGCGGGGGCTCGCACGACCGCGGACCTCGACCATGTCGCCGCGCGCGGCGTCGACCACACGTTCCGCGGCGCCGTCGCGGCGCTCGGGAGCGACGCGCTGGCCGCCGCCCTGGCCGTGCGCCACCTCGAGCTCTCCCGGCAGGCACCGCTCCCCGCATGGCCCGTCATCGTCCGGCGGGGCATCGGGCCGCGCGTCACGCACGCAGACGCTGCGCGGTGGTTCGGATGAGCGGGGATCCCGCTCCCGCCGAGGCGCTCGAGAAGGTTCCGGCCTGGGTGTACCGCCTCGACCTCGATCCGCCCGCCCGGCACGACGGCTGGCGCCGCGCCATCAGGATCCTCCACGTCCGGAGGCCGCCCGTCGGCCGCCGCCGCCGGAGGGGCTGACGGCCCGGTGGCCCGGCCGCTGCCGCCGGCGGGGCGATGGCGGGGGTGGGCTGGCGGCGCGGCTCAACCGCCGGTCGAGGACCGGATGTCGAGCACTCTTCCCCAGTGCAGGATCCGCACGGCGATCAGCACCCCGAGCGCCGCGAGGACCAGGATCGACGCCGCCGCCACGGCCGTGTCGAGGCCGCCCGACTGGAACTCGCCGTAGACCATCAGCGGCAGCGTCTGGGTCCTGCCCTCGACGTTGCCGGCGAACATGATCGTCGCGCCGAACTCGCCCAGCGCACGGGCCCAGCTCATCACCAGGCCGGCGGCCAGCGCGCTCGAGGCCAGCGGCACGGTGATCCGCAGGAAGAGCGCCCGCTCGCTCGCACCGTCGACACGAGCCGCGTCCTCAAGGTCGCGGTCCACTGAGGCGAACCCGGTCCGCGCCGAGCGCACGTAGAACGGCGCGGCAACGAAGCACTGGGCGATGACGACCGCCGCGGTGGTGAACGGCAGCTCGATGCCGAGCGCGCTGAGCGGCGGTCCGAGCAGGCCGTTGCGCCCCAGCAGCAACAGCAGCGCGAGGCCCGCCACCGAGGGCGGCAGGACGATCGGCAGGTCGATGACGCTCTCGAGCAGCGTCGAGCCGCGGAACTGCCGCCGGGCGAGCAGGAGCGCCAGCGGCGTCCCCAGCAGGACCATCAGGACGAGACTCGCCGTTGTCGTCTCGAGGCTCAGGACGAGCGCGTCCACGACCGCCGCGGTGCCCGCGGCGCCCGCGAGCGAGCCGTCGAGCAAGGATCGCGCCACCAGTGCCACGACGGGCAGACCGAAGGCCAGCGTCGCCACCAGGGCGACGGCGGCAACGGGCCAGCCGACATCGCGCCGCTGGCCAGAGGCGCGGGGGACCGCGGCCGCAGGCGCGCTCACGCAGCCCCTACCCCGACGGCGGGGCGAACCCGAACGAGGCCAGGATCGCCTCGCCCTTGGGGCCCGTCAGCCAGGCGAGGAACGCGGCGGCGGCCTCGCCGTGCGCCGAGGCCTTGACGACGACGCCGCCATAGGTCGCGGGCACGTTCTGGTCCGCCGGGATGTCGATCGTCTTCACCTTGTCGGAGGCCTTGGCGTCGGTGACGTAGACGACGCCGGCGTCGCCCTCGCCCAGGGCCACCTTGGTGACGATGGCGCCCACGTTGTCCTCGCGCGAGACGATGTTGGCGTTGTACCGGGTGGCGAAGTCGGCGCCGTAGGCCGGCAGCGAAGACACCTTGGCGACCCACTGGGCCGTGTACTTCTCGATGGGCACGCCGTCCGAGCAGGCGATGACCTTGACGCCGGGCCGCGCGAGGTCCACGGGCGCCGCGATCCCCGCGGGGTTGGCGCTCGGGACGATGACCGTCAGCAGGTTGCCCGCGAAGTCGACGACCGAACCCGAGGCGAGGCCCTTGTCGAACAGCGTCCTGGGGTTCTTCGTGTCCGCCGAGAGGAAGACGTCGGCGGGCGCGCCCTGCTCGATCTTGGTCTCGAGGGCGGTCGATGAATCGGTCGAGATCGTCAGGGTGATGCCCGGCGTGGCCGCCTCGTAGGCGGTCTTGACCTGGTCGAGCACCGCCTTGAGCGAGGCGGCGGCGTAGATCTGGAGGTCGGTCGAGGTGCCGGCGGCCGAACCGGCTGACTGCGAGGCGGCCGAGCCGACTGAGGCGCCCGAGCAGCCGGCGGCCAGCAACGCGGCCAGGGCGATCGGAAGCGGGAGTCGAAGGCGCATGCGGCTGGACCCTCTTCAGGAGGACGGGATCTCGACGATCACGTTGGTGGCCTTGACGACGCACACGGCGACCTTGCCGACCTCCAGCCCCAGGTCGTCCACGGCCTCGGCGGTCATCAGCGACACGAGTCGGTGCGGCCCCGCCTGGACCTCGACCACGGCGGCGACCCGGTCGCGCTCGACCCGGGTCACGATCCCGGCGAACCTGTTGCGCGCGGACTGCGCGACGATCGGCCGCCCGCTCGCCGACTGCCGACGCTCGGCGAGCAGCCGGCCCACGACAGCGAGGTCGACAAGCCGCTGGCCGCCCTCGGACCGCGCGGTTGCCAGGCGGCCGTCCGCCTCCCAGCGCCGGAGGGTCTCCACGGACACTCCGAGCATCTCTGCGGCCTGCCCGACACGGACGAACGTTGCGTCATCTGAAGAAGTCGCCATCCATAGGATGATGGCAGAGAATCGGCCATCGTGTCTAGCTATCCTGCCGGATGTAGCCATGTTCCAGCGGCGCTGGGGCGCGTCTCCGCGCGCATCCTGCAAGAACAGCACTTGCACGTTTCGGAAAATCGCGTATGGTCACAACTCGCCCATCTTGGGCGAAGCCCAGCGCGGCGCACACGATCCCACCCCTCCCGGACTCCGCCGAGGCAGATCGCGGACTCCGACGCACAGCCCACAGGAGTGGATCGCACCCAATGGCCCTCGACAAGACCCTCACTTGCGCCGACTGCAATCAGTCATTCACGTTCACTGCCAGCGAGCAGGACTTCTTCGCTGAGCGCGGCTTCACCGAGCCGCGCCGCTGCCCCTCCTGCCGCGCCAGCCGCAAGGCCGCCCGCGGTTCGGACAGCGGCTACAGCAGCGGCGGCGGCTACAGCAGCGGCGGCGGCTACAGCGATCGCTCCGGCGGCTACGGCGGCGGCGGCGGCTCGCGCGGCCCGCGCGAGATGTTCGCGGCCACCTGCTCGGCGTGCGGCCAGGAGACCCAGGTCCCCTTCCGCCCGACCTCCGGCAAGCCCGTCTACTGCAGCTCCTGCTTCCAGCAGCGCCGGGCCTGACGCCCGCGGCAGGCCGCGTCAAGCGCCCTGCCACTCACGCTCGAGGCCGTCGGCATCGCCGGCGGCCTCGTTGATTCCCGGCCGCTCGAGCCGGGCCGCCCGCGATGGCGGCGACCGCGCGGATCCCTCAGCCCTGGCCCTTGAGCAGGTCCAGCGCCTTGAGCAGCTGCGTGTCGCCCGACGCGGCGAGCTGGGCGGCGGTCATGCCCTGGACGTCGTCGGGGTAGACGGCCGCCGCGTTCTGGGGGAGCGCCACGGTGACGTTCGGGTCGAGGCCCTCGTGCCAGATGGGCCGGCCGTTGCGCGTGAGCCACCGCTCCGTCCCGATCCGCAGGACCGAGCCGTCGGCCAGCTCGAAGCGCCCCAGGACGGTGCCCGTGCCGAATGTCTTCTGCCCCACCACCAGTGCGCGCCCGGCGTCCTGGATGCAGCCGCTGACGATCTCCGCGGCGCTCGCGGTGTTGCCATTGGCCAGCACGACCAGCGGGATCGTCGTGGCCAGGCCGCCCGGCGTGACCGGGACGGGCTTGTCCACGCCGCTGCGGTCCACGGACTGGTAGACGGTGCCGTTGCCGACGAACTGGCTCGCCACAGCGACCGCCTCGTTGACGTACCCGCCGCCGTTGTTGCGCAGATCGAACACGATCGCCGTGGCGCCGGCGCCCTTGGCCCCCTGGATCGCGGCCTCGATGGCCTTGCCGGCGCCGGTGGCGAATGAGTCGAGCCGGATGAATGCGATCTTCCGGCCCGGGATCATCGCCCAGGTCGCGAGCGGCAGGTCGTACTTGCGGCGCGTGATGGTCAGGTCGAAGTTGGCCACCCCCGCGCGCTGGATGGTGATCGTGACCTGCGTCCCCTCGGGTCCGCGGATCAACTGGATGATCTGGTCCTGCGTCATGCCCGTCAGGGTTCTCCCGTCGACGCCGACGATCCGGTCGCCGCGCTTGATGCCCGCTGCCTGGGCCGGGGTGTTGGCGAACACCTGGCCCACCACCAGGCCGCCCTTGCCGTCGTCCGGGGCGACTTCGATGCCGATACCGACGAACGTCCCGGAGAGGGACTGGTCCATCGCCTTCGACTCGGCGGCGGTCATGAACGAGGTGTGCCCGACGTCGCCCACGGCGGTGACGATGCCCTGGATGGCAGCGTAGGCGAGCTTCTGGTTGTCGAGGTGCTGCGCGTCGACGTAGTAGTTCTGGATGTCGTGCCAGGCCTGGTCGACGAGCGCGAGCTCCTGGTCGGGCGTGAGGGAGGCTGACGGTCCCGGACCCCCGGACGACGACGCGGTGGCAGGGCCGGCGGGGGCCAGCGTCAGGCCGCCGGAGTTCCCGACGGCGAGACCGGCCGCGAACATGGCGATCGCGAGGATCGGCGCGAGGACGGCCACGAGGATCTTCGGGACGCCGCCGGGGATCGGCGCGAGGCGGGGCGGGGGCGGGGGCACCGAGCCATCGTCGGCGCCGGGAGAGCCCGCGGCACCGGGCGCGACGAACGGCGGGCCGTGCGGCTCGGCCGATGCGGGAGGTGCGGGCGGCTCGGCCGATGCGGCCCATGCGGGAGTGGAGGCCGATGCGGTCAGCCCGGAGGGGGCGGTCGGCAGGGTGGCCTCGGTCGCATCCGGGCGCAGGGCGGGTTGGTCGGGGTGCTGGGCCAAGGACTCGGGGGGCGTGGCGGGCTCCCCGGCAGACGGCGGGACGGAGGGTTGGGTCATCGTTGTGCGTGGTTCCGGAGCGGGGCCGCGACAGGGTCGGCTGCGTCAAGCATGCGTCAATCCGCCGGAGCGTGGGTCCATGGGGCCGTGGACGGCCCGGAGCTGGCCCGGTCGCCCCTCATGGCGCTCGCACGATGCGCCTGGCGGCCCGCGTGGCCCGCACGAAGTGGCGCAGGTGGTGGAGCGGCTGGACGTGGCTCGGGGCGCCGGCGTAGATCGTCGAGATCGGCACCCACGCGAGCGGCCAGCCGCGCCGCAGGCAGACCGCGATCATCTCGACCTCGAACTCGAACCCGGTCTCGCGGCTGTCGATCATGGCCGTCAGCATCCGCCCGCCGAGCAGGCGGTAGCCGGACTGGTTGTCGGGGATGGGCTGTCCGACCGCCCACGAGAACGCGGCGCTGCCGATCATGTTCGACAGGCGGCGCACCGGCGGCATGCGGGCGAAGTCCCGACGGCCGATGACCAGCTCGGGCCTGGCGCCGGAGTCCACGCTCGGCTGCCCGGGGGCGTCGCCCGGGCCGGGCGCCCCGAAGGCGGCGAGGAACGCGGGGATCTCGTCGGGGTCGTGCTGGCCGTCGGCGTCGAGGGTCACGACCGCGTCGTAGCCCTCGGCGAGGGCCCGGCGGAAGCCCATCCGGAGGGCTGCCCCCTTGCCCTGGTTCGGCCGCTGCGGCAGGACGATCGCGCCCGCAGCCCCCGCCCGCGCCGCGGTGTCGTCGGTGGACCCGTCGTCGACCACGAGGACCGGCAGGTAGCGCCGGGCTGCCGTCACGACTCCGCCGATCCGCGGCCCCTCCTGGTAGCCGGGGATGACAGCCAGGACGCGCGGCCGGCCGCCAGGCCTGGTCACTTGGTGGCGAACACCAGGCTCTTGACGATCGGCGAGCCAGCGGTGAGCAGGTTCGGGAAGCCGACGCCGTCAAACGAGTCGAGGTTGACGATCATCGTGCCGTTGCCGGGCAGGTCGAGCAGGTACAGGCGGAGGGTCTCGCTGCCCGCGATGACCCAGTGCAGCCGCTGCGTCTCGTCGATGAGCAGCGGCACCGCGGGGAGCCCGTTCGCGAACGAGCAGGACTGCTTCCAGTTCGGGGCGACGCTGAGGTTGATCATCGTGGCGGGCAGCCCTGCGACGGTGACCAGGGTGGGAGGCGTCACCGAGAGGCCCTTCCTCGACCGGATCCACGTCACCAGTTCCGACGCGCTGGTGCCGACGCCCGGCTCCGGGCTGTACGGACAGTCGGCCGCCTGCGAGAGCGCGCGCCAGTTGTGGAAGAGGTGGATGCCGTTGGCCTGGTCGTTCGTCGGCATCAGCTGGAAGTACGCGAGGTCGTCCACCGGGTTCGTCCAGCCCGCGGGGACCGTGTACGTGACAGCGGGCTGGAACACGGCGCTCGCGTGCTGACCTGCGCTGAGCACTGGGGGTGCCGTCGGGCCGGCGCTTGCGTTGTTGCCGGGTTTGGCGCTGCACCCTGCCACGAGCGAGACGAGAAGCAGGGCGACAGCGGCGGTCGCGAGCCCGCGGTTCAAGCTGGGGGACCTCCGGGAGCATGAGCGATCTGGGTGTCGCCACCCATTGTCGCCTGCGCGGCCTCGTCGTCGGGCGCTTCCCGACGCGCCAGCGGCATCGCCTCCACCGCGGGACGGGGGCGGCGAGCCGAAGAGGCGGGCTGGGCGCCGTTCACGCCGACTCGGTGAGCGCGGAGGCGAGCACCGCGACCTGGTCGGGCGTGACGCGGCAGCAGCCGCCGATCAGCTCGGCTCCAAGCGCTCTCCAGCGTCGTGCGGCGTCGCCGTCCACGCGGTCGCGGCCGTGGCCCACCCAGCGCCGCCCGACCGCGTCCCAGCCCTCGCCGCTGTTGGGGTACACCACGATGGGCAGCAAGGTGGCGGCGCGGATGCGGCGCACCAGCTCGTCGAGGTGCTCGGGCGCCGTGCAGTTGACGCCGATGGCCACGACCCCCGGCGCCCCGTCCACCGCGGCCACGCCCTCCTCCACGGTCGCTCCGCTGTTGAGCCGCGCGCCGTCGCGGCACGAGAAGCTGATCCAGGCGGCGGCGCCGGGGTTCTCCGGCAGGAGTGCCACCACGGCCGCCGCCTCCTCCACCTCGGGGATCGTCTCGACCGCGAGGATGTCGGCGTCGGTGGACGCGAGCACGCGCAGCCGCTCGCGGTGGAAGTCCGCCAGCTGGGCGATGGTGCGGCCGTAGTTGCCGCGGTACTCCGAGCCGTCCGCGAGCATCGCCCCGTACGGGCCGACCGACGCGGCGATGAACCTGCGGACCGGAGCGCGGCCCGCCGCCGCGTCCTCGGCGGCCGCCTGCGCGCGGGCGGCCGCAGCCAGCTCCACGCTCCTGCTCAGGAGGGCTTCCCCGTCGCCGCGTGCGTTCCCCCGCCGCGCGAACCCCTCGAACGTG
>JAJYMP010000589.1 GCA_021786915.1 Chloroflexota bacterium | reverse complement strand
TGCCCGTGCCCCACCAGGATCCGGGCCCCTGGCAGGAGCCGCCGGAGCTGCTCGGCCTGGGCCTCGATGGTCTCGACCCGGTTGTGGACGTAGAACACCTGGCCGCCGCGGTCGAGCTCGCGCAGGGCGGCGTCGCGGACCAGGCCGGCCGAGGCTTCGGCCACGCGGGTCTGGATCGGCAGGCGGTCCTCGGGCGGCGTCTCGATGACCGACAGGTCGCGGATCCCGGCCAGGGCGAGGTTGAGCGTGCGCGGGATCGGCGTCGCCGAGAGCGTGAGCACGTCGACCGACGACCGCAGCTGCTTGAGCCGCTCCTTGGCGGCCACGCCGAAGCGCTGCTCCTCGTCCACCACGACGAGCCCGAGGTCCTTGAACGCCACGTCCTTCGACAGCAGCCGGTGCGTCCCGATGACGATGTCGACCGTGCCGTTCGCCAGCCCGCCCACGGTCGCCTCCTGCTCGCGGCCCGACACGAACCTCGACAGCAGCCGGACGTTCATCGGGAACGCCCCGAAGCGCTGGGAGAACGTGGTGAAGTGCTGCCCTGCCAGCACCGTCGTGGGGACCAGCACCGCCACCTGCTTGCCGTCCTGCGTCGCCTTGAACGCGGCCCGCAGCGCCACCTCGGTCTTGCCGTACCCCACGTCGCCCACGACGAGCCGGTCCATCGGCCGGCGGGCCTCCATGTCCACCTTGACCTCGGTGGAGGAGCGGAGCTGGTCGGGCGTCTCCTCGTACGGGAACGACGCCTCCATCTCCATCTGCCAGGGCGAGTCGGGCGAGTAGGCGAAGCCCTCCGCGGCCTCGCGCTTCGCGTACAGGGCGAGCAGCTCGTCGGCAAGATCGGTGACGGCCTTGCGGACCTTCTGCTTGGTGCGCAGCCACTCCGTGCCGCCCAAGCGCGAGAGCGTCGGGTTCTCGCCGCCCGAGTAGCGCGAGACGCGGTTGATCTGCTCCACCGGGACGAAGATCCGGTCACCGGCCGCGAAGCTGAGCTCGAGGTAGTCGCGCTCCTCGCCCGAGCCACCGCGCCGGAGCATCTGCTCGTAGCGCGCGATGCCGTGGTCGATGTGGACGACGAGGTCGCCCGGCGTCAGGCGCTCGAGGATGTCGCGTGGGACGATGCGGCGCATGGCCTTGGGCCGACGGACGCGCACCGAGCCGAACAGCTCGCGGTCCGTGACCACGGCCAGCCCCTCCGGGCCGCCGACGAAGCCGCCGTTGAGGCTGCGCTCCACGAGGGCGATGGCGCCGGGCGGCGGCGGCGTCGTGATGCGGTTGACGATGCCCACGGCATGGCCGGCCTCGCCCAGGAGCTCGGCGAGGCGCGGGGCCTGATCGGACGCGAGGACGACGCGGGCGCCCTCGGACAGCCAGTGCTCCACGCCGTCCACCAGGCGTTCCGTGCGGCCCGGCGGCAGCACCGGCTCGCGCCACCCGAACTGGTCGCCGCTGGTGAGGCCCTTCGAGGCGTACGCCATCCCCTCGGCCTCGGACGCATCGGACTGCCAGGTCAGCTCGAGGGTGCGCGCGCCGTGGAGCCGCGACTTCCAGTCGCGCGGTGCCAGGTACGCGGTGGGCCAGTCGCGCGGGAGCTCGCCCTGGTCCACGAGCTCGCGGTGGCGCTCCTCAGCCTGGCGCCACAGGAAGTCGGCGGCCTCGGCAAGGTCGCCCGGCTCGTCGAGGACGAGCAGTGTGGCCGGCGCGAGGTGGTCGAGGCCCGTCGCGGGCGCCACCAGGCGGGCCCACACCTCGGCGGCGTCGCCCGTCCGCAGCGCCCGGCCGGCGAGCGTGTGCCCCGCTCCCTCGGACACGTCCTCGCCCGTGAACCGCGCGAGGTCCAGGGCCAGGCGCTCGGGGAGTCCCTTCGCGAGCTTGCCGAGCCTCGCCCGGAGCTCATCCGCGCCGCCCGTGGGCAGCAGCAGCTCGGTTGCGGGGAGCAGCGTCGCCTCGCGCACCTCGCCGACGCTTCGCTGGTCGGTCGGGTCGAAGGCGCGCATCGAGTCGATCTCGTCACCGAACAGCTCGATCCGGACCGGCAGCGCGGCCGACGGCGGGAACACGTCGAGGATCCCGCCGCGCCGCGCGAACTCACCACGGCCCGCCACCTCGAGTACGGGCGCGTAGCCGAGGTCGAACAACTCCGCCAGCAGGGCGTCGAGGCCGACGCGGACCCCGGGCCGCAGGACGCGCATTCGCTCCGGGAGGTCTGCCGGGGCGATCGTCGCCTGCAACAGCGCCTGGACGCTGGCAACGAGGATCCTGGCCTTGCCGCTCCGCCAGGCAGCCAGCGCCGCGACTCGCGCGGCCGTCTCGTCGGGCACGAGCTCCGAGCGCTCGTACGCGAGCGAGCTCCGCGGCTCCAGCACCGCGACGGCAGCGGCGTCGCCCAGCCACGCGCCCAGCTCGTCGGCAACCCGGTCGCCGATCTCGGCGTCGCGCGCGACCCAGCAGATGCGCTCACCGCCATCGGCCACGGCCAGCGCGGCGGCCAGATACGACTTGGCCCCGTGCGGGACGGACGTCAGCCCGACATGGCGACCGTGCATGCCGGGGGCCGCGCCACCGCCCAACCGCTCGCGCAGCGAGGCGAACGAGCCGGTCGCGTGGAGGAGCCTCGGCAGTGCCGAGAGGTCGGGCGTGCGACGGCCGGCGCCGCGACCGCTCGCCGTGGCGCTGTCGCTCCGCGTTCGCGCGGACGGTCGAGCCTGCGGGCGCCTGGCCGAAGGCCCCGCGCCGTCGCCCGCGCGCGCCGCGGGGTCGAGCAGCTCCACCTCGGCCTCGGCCGACGCCCGGTCGAGGTCCACCTCGCGCTCCGTGGCCTCGGCCGCAGCCCGGCGATCGGACCAGTCCCGCGCAACCTTCTCGGCGAGCTTGCGCTCGCGGGTGGAGCGGCCGCGGTAGCGATCCGTCACCAGCCACCGCCCTCGGCGCCACCACCCCTGCCGCCCGAGCCCGTTCCGGGACCCGAGCCGCCACGGCCCCGCCCGCCTGCGCCCGGATCGTCCTCGCCCAACCCCGGACCACCGGGCAGCAGCTTCCGCCAGCCGGTCTTGGTCCGTCGAACGCCCTGGTCGTCCGCCGGGCCGCCCACCTCGCCCGGCTTCGGACCCGTCGCCCCGCCGTCGACGGCGCCGCCCGGGTTGCACTCCAGGTCGAATGCGTTGAATCGGTTGGCCGCCTTGGACGTGCCCTCGCGCGCCCACGCCTCGACGGCCTCGGCTGTCGCATCGAGCAGGATCGGGAGGCAGGCGCGCTCGTCGGCCGCGAAGCGCGAGAGGACGTGGTCGATGGCGCCGCGGCCCGGCTCGCCGATGCCCACGCGCAGCCGGCTGAACTTCTCGGTGCCCAGCTCCTCGATGATCGAGCGCAGGCCGTTGTGCCCGCCGTGGCTGCCGGCCTCGCGGAAGCGCAGCTTCCCGAACGGCAGGGCGAAGTCGTCGGCCACCACCAGCACGTCCACCAGGGGCACGTGGCTGCGGGCCATCAGCTTGCGGACGGCGATCCCCGAGTCGTTCATGAACGTGAGGGGCTTGGCGAGGATCAGGTCCATGCCCTTCCAGCGCAGGTCGAGGACCTCGCTCGCGTCGCGCTGGCGGCCTCGCCCCGCCCGACCCGCCCGATCGGCGATCCGGTCGAGCGCCATCCAGCCGATGTTGTGGCGCGTCTCCGCGTACTGGCCGCCCGGGTTCCCCAGGCCGACGACGAGCTTCACGATCTGATGAGGTCCCCTGCAAGCACAGCGAAGGGCCCCGGGAACGCATCCGCCGGGGCTGTTGCGCCATGGTACTGCCGCTCGCGGCGCCGGCGTCCGCGCGCGGCGATTGAAGAACCTGCGCGCCGTGCCGCGCATCCCCATCCGCGCCCCTCGGCGCACCACTTGCGAATCAGGCTCCCGCCGAGCGGCCGGGCCGGCAGATCCGCCGCGCCATCCACGAAGGCTGCCCGTGCTTCGGCGCCGCTCCAGCGGTGCCCGCACCAGGCGTGGGGGGTGACCGGGCCCGCGACGACGATCGAGATCGCGTCCCCGCGCAGCTGGGCCGACGATCGGCTCGGGAGCGTCAGCCGAGCAGCCGGCGCTCCAGCGCGCGCATCGCCGCCTCCTCGACGGGGTCGGCGTGGTCCCAGCCGCAGACGTGGAGCGCGCCGTGGGTGACGAGCAGGCGCAGCTCGTCGCGGGCGTCCCACTGCCGGTCGCCGGTCTGACCGCCGCGGCCGGCCTGGGCCTGGGCCGCCGCGCGCTCCACCGAGACGATGACGTCGCCGAGGTGGAGCCGCGATCCGGGCGGGAGCGCGAAGCCCTCGTCGGCTTCGGCGGCCGGCCCCCTCTCCGAGCCCGAGCCTTTGCCCGCGTGGTCGGGGAACTCGGCCGGCGCGAGCAGCGGGAACGAGAGCACGTCGGTGGGGCCGTCCTTGTCCATGTGCGCGGCGTTGAGCTCGGCCAGCTCGGCGTCGTCGGAGAGGATCAGGCCGATCGAGGCTGGCGCCGGCGCCCCAGCGGCATCGAGCGCCGCCGCGACGGCCCGGGCGAGGACGGTGGCCGGCACGAGGCGCGGGACGTCGTCGCTCCGCTCGATGTCGATCCGCCAACCGCTGACGTAGTGGCTGCGCATGGCGCACACGGTAGCGCGCCCGGGCTCCGCTCGGCACCCGCGCGCTACCATCGGTCGATGCCAATCCGACCCATCGTCACCCTCGGCGATGCCCGCCTTCGCCTGCTGGGGCAGCCGATCACCCGCTTCGACCGCGAGCTCGGCCGGCTGCTCGACGACATGGTCGAGACGATGGACGCCGCGCCGGGCGTGGGGCTGGCCGCCCAGCAGATCGGCCTGGACCTCCAGCTGTTCGTGATGCGCGTGGACGACGAGCTGTACGAGGTGGCGAACCCGGAGATCCTCCACCACTCCGGCGAGGACGGCGCCTGGGAGGGCTGCCTGTCGGTCCCGGGCTATCGGGCGTGGCGACTGCGCGCCGAGCACGCCGTCGTCACCGGCCAGGACCGCCACGGGCGCCGGGTGACCATCTCGGGCCACGGCGAGCTGGCCCGCGCCATCCAGCACGAGTTCGACCACCTCCACGGCGAGCTCTACATCGATGGCCTGCCCGAGGGCCAGGAGATCCTCACCGAGGAGGAGCTGGAGCAGCGCTTCGCCGAGGAGACCGAGGCCGACTGAGCCGGTCCCGGACGCGAACCGGCCGCCGCCCGAGGGCGACGGCCTGCTTCGGGTGAGGCGGCGTGCGCTACTTGGTTACGGTCAGCGACACGCTCGTGGTGTGACTCAAGGTGCCGCTGACGCCGGTGATCGTCAGCGTGTAAGTCCTGGGCGAGGTCTTGGGCCGCGTCGCGACGGTGAGTGTGGCGCCCGCGGTCGCGGGATTGGGCGTGAAGGTCACCTGGGCGCCGCCCGGGGCGCCCGACACGCTCAGGGAGACGCTGCCCGAGAAGCCGTTGATCTGCGTGATCGTGATCGTGTAGTTGACCGTGCCACCTCGTCGCACCGACTGCGGCGTCGGACCCGCCGAGAGCGAGAAGTCAGGAGCAGCCGCGGTCACCGTGACGCTCGCGGTGCCGATCAGGCCGTCGGCCGAGGCCGTGACGGTGCACGCGCCAGCCGAGCTACCCGCCGTGAAGAGGCCGCTCGCGGTGACTGAGCCGGCGCACGAAGAGTCGATCGACCAGCCGAAGGTCGGCTGCGTCGCCATCGGCTTCCCGGTCTCGTCAAGCTCCTGAGCTGTGAACTGCTGCGTGCCGGTGCCCGCGGTGACCGTGGCGCTGGCCGGCGAGACGGTGATGGACTTCGGCGCCTGCACGTAGACACTCGCGGTACCGCTCAGGTTGTCGGCGGAAGCGGTGACGGTGTAGATGCCACCACTTGCGCCCGCCGTGAACAGGCCGCTCTGGGTGATGGTGCCGCCGCCGGCCGACCAACTGAACGAAGACGGCTGCGTCGCCATCGGCTTGCCGTTCTCGTCAAGCTCCTGAGCTGTGAACTGCTGCGTGCCGGTGCCCGCGGTGACCGTGGCGCTGGCCGGCGAGACGGCGATCGAGGTGAGGTTCTGCGTCACGGGCGCCATCTGGATGCTGCCGCGCCCGGTCGGGCCGTCCCAGCCGGATTGCGCCGTGCACAATGGCGCGCCGCAAGACCCGTTCGAGCCCGAGGTGACGTCGTAGTAGGGCGTGCTGGGGTCCCAGGCGTAGGCGCCGGCGAGCGTCGTGCTGCCGTAGCCGCCCTGCATCGCGTACAGCGCGCCCATGAGCGGCGACGACAGGCTGGTGCCGCCGAAGATCCACCAGCCGGTGATGTGGTTGTACGTCGTGTAGATCTGGAAGCCCGAGTTCGGGTCGGCGTCGGCGGACAGGTCCGCGATCGCCTTGGAGCTGGGGCACGGGCTGCCGGTGATGACCTGCCACGGGGCCGCGGCGTTATACGTGGAACAGCCGCTGCCAGCGCCGGACCACGCCGTCTCGGACGAGCGGACGCCGGTCGCGTCAACCTGGAGGTTGGTGCCGCCCACACCAAGCACGTAGGTGGCCGAGGCCGGGAACCCGACGCCGTAGCCGCCGTCGCCGGTCGAGGCCATGACCGCGATGCCCGTCTTGGCCGCATTGTCCCAGGCCGGGTAGCTGGAGCCCGGGACATCGCCCGACGAGCTGTAGCTGTTGGAAATGGCGCGTACGCCGGTGACGCCCGACGCGAGGGTGACGGCGGTGCCGAGGTCGGCGAACGACGAGGAGTTGGCTTCCACGAGCAGGATGCTGCACTTGGGGCAAACCGCCGAAGCCGCCTGCAGGTCGAGGTCGATCTCGGTGGCCCAGCCAGAGTTGGCTCTCGGGTAGCTGGTGCCGCCCTTCTGGTCCACCTTGGCGAAGCAGGGGCTCGACCCGCTAGAGAGGCTGGACGGCGAACTCGAGCAGTCGGCCATGGCCGGCATCAGCGTCGGGTTGCTGCTGCGGTACGTGGAGAGGTGGGAGTAGGCGTTCGGGTTGTCGTAAGCGTCGACGATCGCGACCACCTGGGACGGGGTGCCCACGCCGGTGATGCCGTAGGCCGTGCGGATGCCGAGGGCGTTGTACGACACGGATGCCGCTGGCTGCGCGATACGGCCGAGGTCCTGGGGGGACTTGGCGAGGAACTCGCTGCCGTTCTGGTACAGGACGCGGGCGACGCTATCGCAGGCGGCGGTGCCGGCGCTAGCGGGCCCGCAGACATTCACGTCGCGGTGGCTCCACGTCGGGCCCGCGGCTGACAGCGATGGGGCTGCGACCAGCGAGAACACCATCGTGGCAGTCACCACCGCCACGAGGCGACGAACGAGCGACCGCATTGCTCTGCCTCGAATCAAGGGAGCTTCTAGAGGCGCGGGACGCGCCGATTACCACCGCCGCATGGTGGCCCTGCGCCGGACTGGGGTCAAGCCCCGGGGCACGTATTGGTGCCGAGAGGCACCAATACGGTCCCGGAGCGGGCGTCAGTCCTCGCCGGTCTTCGCGCGACGCGACTCCAGTTCGACCACCTTGTTCTGCGGGTAAGCCACGCGCTGGTGGTACATGCCCAGCAGCTGCCCCACGAACGCCTCGCGGATGCGCTCGAGGTCGCGCAGCGTCAGGTCGCACTCGTTGAACTGGCCGTCGGCGATCCGCTCCTCGAAGATCCGGGCCACCATCGCGCGGATCGCCCCCTCGTCGCGTGACGCGAGCGAGCGGACGGACGCCTCCACAGAGTCGGCGAGCATGATGATCGCGGCCTCGCGCGACTGCGGCTTGGGCCCGCCGTGGCGGAACCGGCGGATGTCCACGGCTTCGGCGGCCTTGCGGCCCTCGACCGTGTCGAGCCCGCCGAAGGGCGCGGCAGCCGCCTCCCGCGCCCGCGCGTAGAAGTACGACATCACGCCCGTCCCGTGGTGCTGCGGGATGAACGCGATCAGCGTCTTGGGCAGCCCCGCGCCGTAGGCGATGTCGATCCCCTCGGACACGTGGCTCTTGAGCAGCTGTGCCGACGACTCGGGGTCCAGCTCGTCGTGGAGGTTGTCGCCGCCCGCCTGGTTCTCGATGAACGCGGCCGGGTTCGAGAGCTTGCCCACGTCGTGGTAGTACGCGGCCACGCGCGCCACGAGCGGGTCCGCGCCGATCGCCTCGGCCGCGCGCTCCGCGAGGTTGCCCACCATGAGCGAGTGGTGGTAGGTGCCGGGCGTCTCGACGAGCAGCCGCCGCAGGAGCGGCGCCGAGGGGTTCGCGAGCTCGAGCAGCTGGAACACCGTGAGGATGCCGAACACGGAGCCGACGACCGCCACCGAGCCTGCCGTCGCCACCGCCGCGCCGCCGGACGACACCGCGACGGCACCGATCAGCTCCAGCACGCCGCGCATGTCCTGCCGGCCCAGCAGCGCGAAGATCACGATCACCATCGCCTGGACGACGAACACGGAGGCGCCCGCGCGGACGAAGACCGACAGCCGGTCGCCGCGGCGCACGGCCACGATCCCGGCGATCCCTCCCAGCATGGTGTACGCGGCCAGCTCGAGCCCGCCGCCGTACCCGCCGCCGTTCACCGCCGCGGCGAGGATCGCCAGCAGCGCGGTCAGGACCAGCGCCGGCCCCCCGTCGAGGAGGACCGTGACCAGCATGCCCACGGCTCCGAGCGGCAGCGCGTACGGCAGCCAGTAGCGGCCGGCGGTGAGCTTGAGCGAGAGGACGGCCACCAGCAGGATCACGCTCAGCAACAGGAGCACGTTGTTGCGGTGCCAGAACTCACGGCGGAACCGCCAGGTCCACAGCAGCAGCAGCGCGATGGTCAGGACCGAGAGGCCGAAGAACCCGACGAGGCGCGCGACATCGAGCCCGCCCTGGTTGAGCCCGAAGAAGACGATGGCCTCGTAGGCGGCGGCGTCGATGCGGACGCCGTTGGCGACGATCGTCTCGCCCTGCTCCCAGCTGGCCTGGACGGGGGCGACCGCGGCGGCCGCGGCGGCCTCCTGCTCCTGGGTCAGCTGCTCCGAATAGGACGAGTTGGGGACGAGCAGCGGCCCCACCATGGCCGCCGCCAGCGAGCGCTCGTCGGGCGAGAGGTCGCCCGCGATCCGGTCCGCGATGCCGCTCCTGATCAGCGGCAGCTCGCTGTCGCGCAGCTCGGCGCCCTCGACGGTGGCGAGGACGCGCGCCGCCTCGGTCCGGACGGCCTGCCATCGCTCCGCGGTCAGGTCGGTGAGCGTCTTGCGGTCCGCCGACGAGAGGTCGCCGAGCGCCCCGGCGAGCAGCGCCTGCCGACCCAGCGGGGTCACGCCGGGTGCGAACGCCGCGTCCACCACGGCCGCCTGCTGCTCGAACGCCCGCGCCTGCTGGGCGGCCACCGCCGCAGCGCTCGCGGCCGTGTAGGTGTACTGCGGCTCGACGGCCGCGCGCGCCGCGTCCTTCGCCTGGTTGGTGAGGACCTGGCTGATGTAGTGGCTCGCGCGCGGCGCCTGGACGATGGTCGGCGCAGGCTGGCCCAGCTCGAGCGCCGGCTGCGCGGGCAGCACATCGAGACCCAGGATCGCCGACATCGCCGCGATCAGCAGGGCCGACGCGGCGAGCAGGCGCCACGCGTCGCGGCGGGTGAAGTCGACGCTGGCCTCAGGGGCCCACGAGGTGAGCACGGGTTCGACCCTGCGCCCTGCGGCCTAGTGGCCGGCCCCGTGCGCGGCGAGGTCAGCGCGGGCCAGCGCCTGGGCGACCATGCCCGAGGCGACCTTGCCGTCGGCGCGGCCGCGGATCCTGGGGGCGAGGTAGCCCATCACCCTGCCCATGTCGCGGGCGGTGGTGGCGCCGGTGGCGGCGACCCCGTCCTCGACCAGGGCGCGCAGCTCGTCATCGGTGAGCTGCTGCGGGAGGTAGCCCGAGAGGATGGCGATCTCCGCCTCCTCCTTGGTCGCGAGGTCCTCGCGCCCGCCGCTGCGGAACGCCTCGACGCTCTCGCGGCGGGTCTTCACTTCCTTGCTGACGACGCCCAGGACCTCGTCCTCGGTGAGGGCGACTCGCTTGGCCTTCTCGACGTTGTAGATGGCGCTCTGGACCATCCGCAGGGTGTCGCGGCGCAGCGAATCGCCCGACCGCATCGCGGCGGTCGTGTCGTCGTGGAGTCGTTCGCGTAGGGTCATCGGGACCCTCCTGGGTGAACCCCCGTCGGGGGTGCCGCGGGTCCGCGGCGGGTTGCGGGTGCCGTCATCGGCTGGCGCGCCGTCCTCGGCCCTCGATCGCCCGGCCGCGAACCCGGTCTGGCTCAGCCCTGGCTCGCTCGCGCGTTCTTCTTGCGCTTCGCTTCCTTGCGCTTCCGCTTCACCGACGGCTTCTCGTAGTGCTCACGACGACGCGCCTCGGCGAGGATCCCGCTCTGCTGGATCTTCTTGTTGAAGCGGCGGAGGGCGCTTTCGAACGTCTCGTTCTCGCCCACTCGGACTTCGGCCAAACCTGGTTCACCTCCTCGGGCAGGAGAGTCGTTTGCGCTCCCCGTGCGCGATGCCCAACGGCGCGGGGGCGTCCCGACGGGCTCCTCGCGCTCGCTCTTCTCGGGTGCGCGAAACCTGCCGGTAGGCCGCCGGAGTGTACGCGGGCGCTGGCGGGCCGTCGAATCCCCCAGGTCCCGGATGCGCGTCGGCGTCTCTCGCGCCCTGGTGAGTCGGGAGAGACGCAAATTGGCCCCCCCCGTGCGCGCTCGGCGCCAAGGACGCCGGCTTCCCTGCGCGGG
>JAJYMP010000012.1 GCA_021786915.1 Chloroflexota bacterium | reverse complement strand
CCGCCGAGGCGACCGACCTCACGCTCCGGCAGTGGCGGGTCCTCGTGGTCATCGCCGACGAGGACGGTGTGCGGATCGGCGAGCTCGCCCGCCGGCTCGGCGTGGCCGAACCGTCGGCGAGCCGGCTCGCCCGCCGCCTGGAGCGCCAAGGCCTCGTCACCGTCGAGCGGGACGAAGCCGACCGCCGGGCGACGAACGTACGGCTGTCCGACCAGGGCCGGCGGACCCGCGACACCGTCCTCGATCGCCGGCGGGAGCTGGTCGCTCACGCCACCGAGGTGGCGCGGTCTGGTGCCACGGGTGAGGAGTTCCGTCTGCTCCGGCTGATCGCCGACGGACTGGCCCAGTTCGCGTGAGGCAGGTTCCCGAGGACCTCCCGGCCGACCTCGAGACCCCCGCCGAGCGGGCGCTGGGCGACTTCACGATGGGCCTCGAGACGGTTCGCCTCATCCCGCTCGCCTTGGTGTCGGGCATCCTGGCCACCGGGATCGCCGTCGCGCTGCTCGACCTCATCGGGCTGGTCACGAACGTCCTCTACGAGGGGCGCATCGACACCTCGCTGCTGCCGCCGGATCCGAAGCGCCTCGGCCTCGTCTCCGTCCTGATCCCGGTCGTCGGCGGGCTCGTGATCGGGTTCATGGCGCGCTTCGGCTCAGAGCGGATCCGCGGCCACGGGATCCCGGAGGCGATGGAGACGATTCTCGTGGGCGGGAGCCGGGTCGAGCCAAGGCTCGCGGTCCTCAAGCCGGTCAGCTCCGCACTGAGCATCGGTTCCGGCGGCCCATTTGGCGCCGAGGGCCCGATCATCCTCACCGGCGGCGCGCTCGGGTCGCTGCTCAGCCAGTTCTTCCACTTGTCCGCGGCGGAGCGCAAGGTGCTCCTCGTCAGCGGGGCTGCTGCCGGCATGACGGCCGTGTTCGCCACACCCGTGGCTGCCGTTGCGCTCGCCGCCGAATTGCTGCTGTTCGAGTGGAAACCCCGATCGCTCGTTCCCGTCGCGGCGGCATGCGCCCTCGCCGGCGCGCTCCGGATCAGCCTCTCGCAGGCGGGCGTGCTCGCCGCGGCGCCGTTGTTCCCCGTGCCGGAGCATCCCATCCTGGGAGGCGAGGCGCTCCTCGGCAGCCTGGCGGTCGGTGCGATCGGCGGCCTCTTGGCATGGGTCCTGACGGGTGCCGTCTACGGGGCCGAGGACGTGTTCTCACGCCTGCCCGTGCACTGGATGTGGTGGCCGGCGATCGGCGGTGTCGTGGTCGGGGTCGGCGGGCTCATCGATCCGAGCGCCCTCGGCGTCGGCTACGGGTCCATCCGGGCCGAGCTTGCCGGCAGCATCGCGCTGGGCGCGCTCGCGCTCCTGCTTGTCGTGAAGCTCGCGGTCTGGGCGATCGCCCTGGGCTCGGGCACGAGCGGCGGGATCCTCGCCCCGCTCCTGATCATCGGCGGCGCGGCGGGCGCCATCGCCGGCCAGTGGCTGCCCGGTTCGAGCCCGGCGGTCTGGTCGCTGCTCGGGATGGCCGCGACGCTGGCGGGGGTCACCCGGTCGCCGCTCACGGCCATGATCTTCGCGGTGGAGCTCACCCACGACCAGAACGCCCTGCTGCCGCTCCTCGTGGCGTGCATGACCGCCTACGCGATCAGCGTGCTGGTCCTGCGGCGCTCGATCCTCACGGAGAAGGTCGCCCGGCGGGGGTTCCACGTCACGCGCGAGTACGCGGTCGACCCGCTCGAGGCGCTGCTGGTGCGGGAGGTCATGGCGACGAACGTCCTGACGGTCGAGCTCCACGGCCCGGTGCCCGAGCTCGTGGCCGAGCTGGCCGACGGGCATCGCCGGCGGCAGCGGCTGTACCCCGTCCTCGAGCGCGACGGCCGGCTCGCCGGCGTGGTCACAGGGAGCGATCTGGCGTCACTGGGCCGGATGCTCGGATCCGGCGAGGGAGCGCCGGAGCTCGCGGGGCTGGTGCACGAGGCGGTGGTCGCGTACCCGGACGAGACGCTCAGGCACGCCGCGGAGCGGATGGCGACCCGGCGGCTCGGCGTCCTGCCGGTGGTCGACCGGGATGATCCGGCCCGACTGGTTGGTCTCATCAGCCAGTTCGACCTGCTGCGCGCCCGGGACCTGTTGCTCACCGAAGAGCGCCACCGCGAGCGCGTGCTTCGGCTGCGGCCGATCCCTGCCATCCGCCGTGCCCGATCGTGACCGGACGGCGGGCCGGCAGCATGCCGTTGTGCGCTACGCACCGAGGGGCCGATGCCGGTCGAGAGGACGCGCGTCCGTGTCCGGAGCCCTGGCGCTCGCGGTCAGCTGTCGCGCAGCACCAGCCAGCGGGCGGCATGACGCATCCGGCGCGGCCGCTCTCCACTCGTAGGTCGGGCACGCGGTGCCGTGGGGTGGAGTGGGCCGGCACCCATTGCAGGACGACGAAGGTGCGCGGCCGTGTCGCACGGTCGGAGGGCGCGCATCAGACCCGTCCCGCAACCCTGTTCCTTCACACTGCGTCCCGGCCGCCCTCCCCGAGGCGCGGACCGCGCAACGGCACCCGGTCCGCTACTCCTCGCCGAGGCGCACGCCGAGGAACGCGAACCGCGTCACGGCTTCGATCGCTCGGGTCGATCCGGCCGGCGCCACGACCGTGGCTCCCGCGGGGAATGCCAGCTCCTCGCCGTCGATCCGGACGATCCCCTCCCCCTCGAGCGCGTGGTAGACGGCCCGGGGGCCTGGATGCGGCGGGATCTGGCCGCCGGGCTCGAGCCCGGCCACGAGGACCCTCAGCCACGGCTCGTCGAGCAGGATGTGCGGTGTCGGGCCGGGCGAGGAGTAGACGACGACATCGCGCCAGTCGGGGGCGTAGGTTCGGTTCTGCATGGCGATCTCCTTCGATGGGGGCGCAGCGGGACGAGTGGTATCGCGGGTCACGGCCCGCGGCTGAGCCGGACGGCGCAGGCTAGCGGCTGCTCGGACCGGAACGGCTCGAGGCCGTTGACGACGAGTCCGCCGACTGCCGCAGCCGTCCGTTCCAGAAGGCCGAGGTGCACGCCGCAGACCACGGCGCGGTGCTGGCGTGCGATCGCCTCGAACGGGCAGGACCGCAGGAGGATCTCGTCGTCCTCGCCCGCCTCCGGCGCGAAACCGAGCCGGTCGAGGATCACCGTCATCGCTGCTGCTGGATCGTCGGCGCCCGGCCTCTCGCCACCGTCGAGAGCCGCGGTCTCGTCCGCCCACCGATGGCCGGCCTCCCGGGCGGCAGCGGCCGCACCCGCCTCCTCGCCGAGTTGCGCCGCGAGCACCCGCGCGAGCTCGCGGTACGGCTCGGGCGCGCCGACAGCCGATGGTTCGTCCGCTGCCGGCGCGTATCTCCAGGACGGCCGGCCCGCGGCGCCGCTTCGCACCTGGGTCCTCATGGCCAGCCCGCCGCTGACCAGCAGCGCGAGGTGGAACTGCGCGGTGGACGCGGCGACCCCGACCGCGGCCGCGGCCTCCTCGACGCTCATCGGTCGGTCGGCGCCGCGCAGCGCGTCGAGCAGCGCGGACCGGCGGTCGGGATGGCGCGTGCGGCCGGGTCGCGATTCGACTGCTGACATTTCCATCATTATAATCCGGTCGCGGCCTTCGCACCAACGCGCACACGGGACATCGGCATGGACCTCTCGCGCCTCCTGCCCACCACGGATTCGGCGGCCCTTACCGAACGGCTCCGCACCGTCATGGATCCGGAGATCGGCGTGAACATCGTCGACCTTGGGCTCGTCTACGAGTGCAACGTGCACGCGGGCGTGGCGCACGTGCTGATGACGACGACGACGCCTGCGTGCCCGATCGGCGCGTTCCTCGAGGACCAGATCCGGTGGGCGCTGCTCGATGTGCCGGGCGTCGTGGATGTCGACGTCGAGCTGACGCACGAGCCGGGCTGGACGTCGGCCCAGATGTCGCCCGCTGCGCGCGCCGCGCTCGGGCTGCCGGCGTGAGCGCGTTCCTCGCCGCTCGCGGACCTCGGCAGGCGTCGCCGTCTCGCGGCCGCTTCCTGCTGCTCGCCATCGGCGGGCTGGCACTGCTCTCCGGGCTCACTGGCGCCCTGGTCCTGCTCGGGGTCGCGATGCCGTCCGCGGCAGCGCGGTTCGCGACGACCCACGGTGAGCTCATGACGCTCGGGTTCCTCGGCACGGTCGTGGCGCTCGAGCGCGCGGTGGCGCTCGGCCGCCCGTGGGGCTACCTCTCGCCTGCCCTGTCGGCCGTCGGCGCCATCGGGCTCGTGACCGGCCTCGCTGCCCTCGGGGGCGCCGGGCTGGTCGGAGGCGCGGCCATCCTGCTCCTCGTGTACGCGGCATTCGCACGGGTCGACCGCTCGCTCCAGCTCGGCGTCCAGGCGGCAGGCGCGGGCGCGTGGCTCGGCGCCTCGCTGCTGCTCGTCGCAGGCGTCCCGGTGGTGGGCGCCTACCCGTGGCTGGCCGCCTTCCTCGTCATGACCGTCATCGGTGAGCGCCTCGACCTCGCGCGCCTGGGCGGGCTCGCCACGCACGTCCGCCGGCAGCTCATCGTCGCGCTCTGGCTGTTCGTCATGGGCGTGACCGCGGCCGTGGCCTGGCCGGAGGCCGGCACCCGCGTCGCCGGCCTGGCGATGCTTGCGGTCGCCGGGTGGCTCGCGCGCAACGACCTCGCGCGGCGGACCGTTCGGATGGGCGGCGTCACCCGCTTCATCGCGCTGTGCCTGCTCATCGGCTACGCGTGGCTGGCGGTGGCCGGGGCGGCGTGGGCGCTCACGGGCACGGCCCCCGGCGCCGCGTACGACATCCGCCTGCACGCGCTGTTCCTCGGATTCATCATGTCGATGGTGTTCGGCCACGCGCCGGTGATCGTCCCGGCCGTGCTGCGCGTCCCGCTGCCCTACCACCCGTGGAACTACGCGGCGCTCGTGCTGCTTCACGCGGGCCTCGTGATCCGGCTGATCGGCGGCGACGCCCTGGGCCTCACCCACGGCCTCCTCGTGGGCGGCCTGCTGAACGTCCTCGCGCTGCTCGTGTTCGTCACGACGTCCGTGCTCTCGTCGGCCACGGAACTCCGCCGCCGGCACGGGATCGAGGCGCGGCGCGCGGCGACGAGCGTGTCATGACAGCACCCATCGGGCCGGGCGGCGCTGCCGTCACGTCGGTTCGGCCCGCTGTCGCGCGCCAGTGGCTGCCGCACCAGCACGGCGCCTGGGCGATGCTGGCCGTGCCCTTCCTCCTCGGCGTCGCCGCGAGCGCACCCGGCCCGTGGCAGCTCGTACTCGCCGTCGCGTCGGTGCTCGGGTACCTCGCGTCGACGACCGGACAGTCGTGGCTCCGCGCCCGTCGCCGGGATGCGTTCAGCCTGCCGCTCGCCGCCTACGCGGTCGGCTTCGGCGTTCTGGGCCTCGCGCTCGCCGTCGCGTACCCGGCGCTCCTGCTCGCGCTCATCATCCTCGCGCCGACGACCGCGATCATCGTCGCCGGAGCGAGGCCCGGGACCCGGCGCGACCTCGCAAACAGCCTCGCCCAGGCGCTCCAGGCTGTCGTCCTCGTGCCGGCAGCGGCGTGGGTGTCGGGGGCGTTCGACCCGCTCTCCGCGGCTGTCGCGACCGCGGTCGGCACCGCGTACCTGCTCGGCACCGTCCTCGTCGTGCGGTCCGTGCTCCGGGAGCGAACCAGCCGCTCATTCACGGTCGTGTCGGTGGGATTCCACGCAGCGCTGCTCGTGCCCGCGATAGTCCTCGGACCGGCGTGGGTCGTGCTCGCGGCAGGGCTCACGGTGCGTGCCGTCGCCCTCCCCGAGATCGCTCGTCGTCGGGCTCGGACACCCAAGCCGCTCAAGCCGGCCCAGGTGGGCGCGATCGAGGCGATCGCCTCGATCGCGGTGGTGCTCGTCTCGTTCGTCACCCTGCCGTAGGCCGACATGAACCGCTGGCGGCGCTCCGGTGACGGGTGTGGGGGCGCACGATGGTCGTACGACCCTCCAGAGCAGTCAGCGGCAGTGCTTGGAATTCCCGAGAGTACCGCGATGGCCGAGTGAGGGCCCACATCGATCGGGTCATGGCTGCGTTCGCGGACCCGGTCCACGCGTTGGATTGGCGGCAGTACCGTCGCTCCTCCTCGAATCTGTCTCCCCCGGACACCGCGGCACCGCCGTTGCATGAACTTGTGATGCTTCAGGGTCGCTGGCTCCTCGCGTTCCGGGCACACGCCGTGGCCGCGGCCGTAGGCGCGACCGGGTGAGGCACGCGTTAGGCCAGCGCTGTCCGAGCGCTCGGTACGATGTCCCCACCCGAAGGCGACCCACCGGGCTCGAAGAGGACGGGCGTAGATGGCGGAAGGCATGACCCAGGTGTCGGCCGTGGTGCTCGCCGGTGGAGCCAGCCGCCGGATGGGCGTCGACAAGCGCAGGATCGAGGTGGGCGGGCGCACCCTTCTGGAGCTTGCCGTCGACATTGTCGGCAGCGTGGCCGACGACGTCGTTGTCGCGACCCGGGAGGGGGACGACCTGGCGCCGGCCGTAGCCGCGTCAGCTGGCGCGCGGGCGTGCGCCGACCGGCGCCCCAGAGCCGGTCCGATGGGCGGGCTCGAGGCCGGCCTCGCCGCCGCCGCGCACGAGGTTGTGCTCGTGGTCGCGTCCGACATGCCGTTCGTGTCGCCGGCCGTCCTCGCGCTCCTCGCGACCGAGGCGCGGGCGCGCCCGGAGTCCGATGTCGTGGTCCTCGAGGGCGAGAACGGTCCGGCGCCCCTCCTCGGCGCGTACCGGCGGTCGGCCCTGGGGGTGGTCTCGGCGCTCCTCGACGCAGGCGAGCGACGGATGTCCGCCTTGCTCGCTGGCGCCCGGTGCCACGTGATCCCGCGAGCGTGCTGGTCGCTGCTCGACCCCGAGGGCCTGAGCCTCGTGAACCTCAACTCGCCGTCGGACGTGGCGGCGCTCCAGCGCTCCGAGCGTCGAGGCTGACCTGCTTACCGGAACCGGCCGTCGGCGCGCGTCTCGCCCACGGACTGCACCCGGTCCGCGTACCAGCCGATCCGGGCGCCATCGCGGTCGTCGAACTGCGGCACGTACGGCTTGATGTCGAGCAGCGGCGTCCCTTCGAGGATGTCGAGCCCCTCCACCTCGAGGGTGCACCCGCTCATCGAGAGGAGCCGCACCGTCGACATGCCGATGGCGTTCGGGCGCGCGGGCGAGCGCGTGGCGAAGATGCCGTGGCTCGCCGTGTCGAGGAACGGGGTGACCGAGAGCCGCTGGGCCGTCACCTCGTGGAGGTGGTAGAGGAGGATGAGGTGGCTGAAACCCTCGATGTCCTTGAGGCCCTCGGCGTACGCCGGGTCGAGCTCGACACAGCCGCGGACGCCTCCGGCCGCCACAGCCTGGATCGGCATGCCTTCCGCCTTGGTGAAGGGGCTGCGGACGACACCGATCGGCCGGTAGGTGACGGGCTCCACGCCTTCAGTCCTCCACGGCCCGCATGACCTCGGTCAGCGCCGAAACGGGGGCGGGCCGGCCGCCCTGCGCGGTAGACACGGGCCGCTACCGCCAGACCTCGACGTCGACCGTTTCGCCGGCGCCGATCTCGCCGTCGCCGACCGGGACGAGCGCGAACCCGTCGGCGAGCGCCGACCCGGCGAGCATCGCAGAGCCGGTGCGGCGGGCGGGCTCCGCGACGGGCGGGTCGCCGGGCAGCATCCGAACGGGGAGCAGCTCGAGCCGGTCGCGGCGTCGGATGTCGGCGCCCGCGACGGCCCTGACAACAGGGCGGAGCACGTCCGGCGCGGCGGCCAGGCGGCGGACCACCGGGCGCGCGATCGCCTCGAAGCCGGCGACGGCGGCGAGCGGATTGCCGGGGAGCGCGATCACGGGCAGGCCGTCGACCAGGGCCATCGTGGTCGGGCGGCCGGGCCGGATGGCGAGCTGCCGGATCACGAGACGGCCGGCCCCCGCAAGCACCGCGACGGTGTGGTCTCGGGTCCCAACAGACGCGCCCCCCGAGGTGCACACGAAGTCTGCCGCCCCCCGCAGCGCGAGGATGGCGCGCCGGATGTCGTCGGGGCTGTCCGGCTGGCGCTCGACCGACACGACCACCGCCCCCGCCTCCTCCAGCAGTCCCCTTAGCAGGACGCCGTTGGAGTCGCGGATGCTGCCCGGCGGGAGGTCGCCGCCGGCGTCGACCAGCTCGTCGCCCGTGACCACGACGGCGGCGCGGGGCCTCGGGACGGCCAGGACGCTCGCACGGCCCGCGGACGCGAGGAGCCCGAGCGCCGACGGGGTGAGCCGCGCGCCCGCCGGCAGAACGGCCGCGCCGCGCGCCAGCTCCTCGCCGGCGCGGCGCACGTGGTCGCCGGCGCGGACCGGCCCGCGGATGGCCAGCACTCCCGCGTCCGGCGACGCCCGCTCGAGCGGCACGACGGCGTCCATCGGGTGCCTGACCGGCATGCCCGTGCAGATCGGCTCCGCGAGCCCGAGCGTCAGCCTCCCGTCCGGGGGGACGTCCGCCGCCCTCACGGCGAAGCCGTCCATCGCCGAGTTGTCGAACGGGGGCAGGGGGTTCGCCGCCCGGGGCGTTTCCGCCAGCGTGAGGCCCAGCGCGGCGGGCAGCTGCACCAGCGCCGGGGCGAGCTGGTCGACGATCGCGATCGCGATCGCGCGGGCGACGTCGAGCGTCGCCAGCTCCGTCACGGCCCGGATGGCCGCGCGCTCGTGGGACAGCGTCGCCGGTCCGGGCGCCGCGCCTGCCCGATGGCTCACGCGGCGCCGCCCTCCCCGGACTGCGCGGCGTCGATCGCCGCCGTCGCCGCCCGGATCGCGACGA
Source organism: Chloroflexota bacterium (assembly GCA_021786915.1). The sequence goes on along the minus strand of JAJYMP010000012.1, from coordinate 1,993 downwards.
CGCGCTCTTCCGGGGTCAGGCGGGCGAGCGCGGCGCCGACCGCGAAGGCCGCCAGGGGCGCCGCCTTGCGCTCGCGCGCGTGCGCGACCGCGCGAGTCAGGTCGAGGAGCGCGTCGGTCTCGGCGGGGGTCGGTGAGGCGACCGCGGTGTCGTCGCCAACGGCCGCCGAGGCGATCGCGAGGCACTGTTCGAGGTCCATGTCCACATCTCCCAAGTCTGGGGGCCGGATCCCGTGCGGAGCGGCCGACAAGCGTCAGCCGCCGATCCGGTACATCTCCACGCTACGCCTGCCCGGCCTCGCCGAGGCCCGCGTCTCCGAGTACCGGTCCAGCCTCGAGCCCCATGTCGTGAGCATGGCCTCGCCGAGCAGCCGCGGGTCCGCGCCCGGCTGGAGGAGGGGGCGCAGGTCCGCCCCCCACTCGGCGAACAGGCACGTGTAGATGTTGCCGTCTGCGGTGAGCCGGAGGCGCGTGCACCCGCCGCAGAACGGGCGGCTGACCGCGGTGATGACGCCCAGCGCGCCGGCGCCGTCGGCGTAGCGGTAGCGCCTGGCGACCGAGCCGTCGGCCGGCTCCTCCTCCGCGGCGAGCGGGTAGGCCGCGTCCACGGCGGCGAGCATGGCCGCGGCCGGGACCACCTCCGCCGGGTCCCATCGGCCGGCCTGCCCGACGTCCATGTACTCGATCAGCCGGAGCTCGAGCCCCCGGTCCCGGGCGAAGGCCGCCAGCTCGACGACCCCGGCGTCGTTCACGCCGCGCCGGATCACCGCGTTGAGCTTCACGGGCCGGAGCCCCGTGGCGAGCGCGGCGTCAATACCGGCCACGACCCGCTCGGGGCTGGCGCCGACACCGCTGATCCTCGCGAAGGTGTCAGGGTCGAGCGAGTCGAGGCTGACGGTGGCGCGGCGGAGCCCGGCGTCCGCGAGCGGCCCCGCGAGGTGGTCCAGGAGCCAGCCGTTCGTGGTGAGGGCCAACTCGCCGACACCCCGGAGGCCGGCCAGCATCGCGACGAGGGCGGGCAGCCCCCGCCGCAGCAGCGGCTCGCCACCCGTCAGGCGGACCTTGCTGACGCCGAGGTCGGCCGCGGCCTCGGCGACCCGCGCGATCTGCTCGAAGGAGAGGAGGCGGTCGCGGGCGATGAGCCGGGGCTCGCCGGCATCCGCGGGCAGGCAGTACGAGCAGCGGAAGTTGCAGCGGTCCGTGACCGAGATCCGGAGGTCTCGGAGCGGGCGCCCCATCGCGTCTTCCAGCGGCTCCGGCGCGCGCAACGGGCCGCCCGAGGCCGCCTGGACAGACGATGCGAGTGCGGTCACCTGGCCGCACCGGCCGTGGGCGCCCCGAGTCGGGCCAGGGCCTCGGCCCGCATGTCGGCGTCGGCGCGCTCGGACCGGAGCCGCAGCTCTCCGCCGCCGCTTGGCAGGGCGTTCGCGCCCGGGCGGGGCCAGGATGCGCCGTCCTGTCCTGGCCCGGTCCCGATCCCGGCACGGGCCCAGTCCGAGGCCGTGACCGCCTCGGCGCCGAAGGGCAGGATGCGGACGGCCCGCTGGGGGCAGACCGCCGCGCACGCCGAGCACGCCGTGCACCGCTCCGGGGCCGCGACGACCCGGCCGGCAATCGGGGTCAGGGCGCCGTGCGGGCAGGCCACCGTGCAGAGTCCGCAACCGTCGCAGGCCGGCCCGACCTCGACGCGGCAGAGGCCCAGGGCGACGTCCAGCTCGCCGGCCAGGGCCCCCGAGCGCCCCGCCCGCTCGACGATCCCCGCGAGCCGCGTGCGGCGGTTCGGGACGGGGCCCGTCCGCTCGATCCGGTCTCGCGGGGACTCCGTCGCCCGCGCCGCGTCCACGGCCGCCCGCCGGAGGCGCGCTGCCGGCAGCGTGAGGAAGGCCCGTCGGCCGAGGCCCGCGGCGCGCTCCGGGCGGCCGGCCGCTGCCGCCGGCCGGACGCGGAGCGCCAGGTCGGGCCGGCCCAGCGCGTCGAGCGCGGCCCGAGCCGCG
>JAJYMP010000192.1 GCA_021786915.1 Chloroflexota bacterium | reverse complement strand
GGGATCGCGCAGCACGTGCGCGTGCGGCGCGGCCTCGAGCACCGCCGCCGCGAGCCGGTGGAGCGGCTGGGTGTCCGAGGCGATCTCGACCTCGAACTCGAGGCCCTCGCGGACGCTCATGATCGCCACGCCGTGCAGCCCGATGGGGCCCGACAGGATGACGGCATCGCCCGGGCGGGCACGATCGGCCGCTGGGGCGACCCCCTCGCGCACGAGGCCGATGCCGGCCGTGTTGATGAACAGCCGGTCGGCGGCCCCGCGGCCCACCACCTTGGTGTCGCCCGTGACGATCTTCGCGCCCGCCTTGCGCGCCGCCGCGGCCGCCGACATCGTGATCGTCCGCAGCTCCTCGAGCGGCAGCCCCTCCTCGATGACGTACGCGAGGCTGATCGCGACCGGCGTCGCGCCCATCATCGAGAGGTCGTTGATGGTGCCGTTGACCGCCAGCTCGCCGATGTCTCCGCCCGGGAAGCGGATCGGCGACACGACGAACGAGTCGGTCGTGAACGCCAGCCGGGCCCCGCCGATCTCGAGCACCGCAGCGTCGTTGAGCACGCCGCCGGGCGACGCCGACGCGAGCGCCGGGCCGAGAAGGTCGCGCATCAGCGCAGCCGACAGCTGGCCGCCGGAGCCGTGGCCCAGGATGACGCGCTGGTCCTCGGGAATCGGCGCGGGGCAGGCGACGCCCTCGGCGTCCATGGCGACCCGCGGCTCGGACTCGGCGGTCATCGGCCGCCCTCCGCGCCGGGCGCCCCCTGGATCAGCGGCATCAGGGGCGCGAAGCCGCCAGCGGTGTTGAGCCCGCGGCCGGCCGAGTGGAATGCCGCGCAGGTACCCTCGGACGACACCATCGGCGCACCGAGCGGCTTCTGCGGCGAGCACAGCGTCCCGTACGCCGTGCAGTCGAGCGGCAGCTTGTCGCCCGTCAGGATGGCGCCCGCGATGCACGCCGGGTGCTCATTGGTGTTGATGTCGCCCACCTCGAACTTCTGCTCGGCGTCGAAGCGCGCGTACTCGGCCCGCAGGCGGTAGCCGGACATCGGGATCTCGCCCACGCCGCGCCACTTGCGCGGGCCCACCTCGAACACCTTGAGCACCTGCTGCTGGGCCAGCGGCACGCCCTCGCGGGTGACGGCGCGGGCGTACTGGTTCTCCACCTCGAAGCGCCCCTCCTCGAGCTGGCGGACCGCCATGTAGATCCCCTCGAGCAGGTCGAGCGGCTCGAAGCCGGTGACCACGATCGGGACGCGGTACTTCTCAGCGATCGGCTCGTACTCGGTCCAGCCCATGATCGCGCAGACGTGCCCGGCGGCGAGGAACCCCTGGACCTGGTTGGATGGCGAGTCGAGCAGCGCCGTCATGGCGGGCGGCACCAGGACGTGCGAGACCAGCACGCTGAAGTTGTCGATGCCCCGGCGCGCGCACTCGGCGACGGCCATCGCGTTGGCGGGCGCGGTGGTCTCGAACCCCACCGCGAAGAACACGACCTGCTTGGCCGGATTGGCGAGCGCGATCTTCACCGCATCGAGCGGGCTGTACACGATCCGGACGTCGGCGCCGCGGGCCTTGAGGGCGAGCAGGTCCGTGGTGGAGCCGGGGACGCGGAGCATGTCGCCGTAGCTCGTGAAGATGACGTCCGGGCGGGCAGCGATGGCGAGCGCCTTGTCCACCTGCTCGAGCGGGGTCACGCAGACCGGGCAGCCGGGCCCGTGGATCATCCGGACGCCCTCGGGCAGCGCCTCGTCGATCCCCTGCTTGACGATGGTGTGCGTCTGGCCGCCGCAGACCTCCATGAGGGTCCACGGCCTGGTCGTGATCCGGTGGATCTCGGCCAGGAGCTTCTTGGCGAGCACGGGGTCGCGGTACTCGTCGAGGTACTTCATGACATGGGGCCCGACGTGGTGCTCGGCGGCAGCGCCGGGTTGAACGTGAGCGCCTCGGGGGCGTCGTCGGAGACCACGGCGAGCGCGTCCATGCCGGGGCCGAGAGTCATGAGCTCGGGGTCCATCACCCCCATCTCGTCGAGGATCTCGAGGGTCTTCTTCGCCTCCGCCTCGTCGACCTTGGAGATGGCGAAGCCGACGTGGACGATGACGTAGTCGCCGAGCTGGACGTCAGGCAGGTAGGCGAGGCAGGCGTCCTTCCGAACCCCGCCGAAGTCGACCTTGCCCATGGCCAGCCCGGCCTCGTCGCGGATCTCCGTGACCCGCCCGGGGATCCCAAGGCACATCGCTCCTAGCCCTCCTGGCCCGGTGCGCCCAAGGCACCGGCTGCGAGACGCGCCGCGGCGACCGCGGCCTGACCGTAGCTGACCCCGCCGTCGTTCACGGGGACCTTGCGATTGATGAACACGTCGAAGCCGTCGACGGCGAGCTCCCGCAGCAGCGTGGATGCGAGCCGCCGGTTCTGGAACACGCCGCCCGAGAGGCACACCGTCGCGGTGCCGGTCCGGGCGTGGGCGTCGGCAAGGAGCTCCCGCGTGACCTCCGCGATGGTCGTCTGGAACCGGGCGGCGAGCACGGAGGCCGATTCGCCCGAGCCCAGCATGGCCGCGAGCGTCGGGCGGGGGTCGTAGACCAGCAGGTCGTCGCGGTATGCCAGTCGGTATGGCAGCGGCTCCGCGCGACGGTCGCCGGCTGCGAGCTCGAGGTCGATCGCCGCCTGCGCCTCGTACTCGGCCACGTCGCGGATCCCCAGCAGCGCCGCCGCCGCGTCGAACAGCCGGCCCGCGGACGACGCGACCGGGGCGTTCAGCCGCCGGGCGATCTGCGTCCGCACCAGCGCCACCTCGCGCGGGTCGAGCCGCTCGAGGAACCCGGCTGCGAGCTCGTCGGCGGCGGGCATCCCGCGGATCGCCCCGTCGACGAGGTCCTCGCTCCCGTAGAGGTAGCCGAGCGCCATCCGGTACGGGCGCTTGACCGCGAGCGCGCCGCCGGGCAGCGGCGCCCGAGCGAACCGCGCGAGCCGCCGGTAGCCGCGCAGGTCGGCCAGCAGCACCTCGCCGCCCCAGAGGGTGCCGTCGTCGCCCATGCCCAGCCCGTCATAGGCCACGCCCAGGAACGGCTCGGTGATCCCGTGCTCGGCGGCGCACGAGGCCACGTGCGCGTGGTGGTGCTGGACGGCGACGCGCCGGTTGGCGGGGAACCGCGCCACGGCGTGCTTCGTGGAGAGGTACTCGGGGTGGAGGTCGTGGACGACGATCTCGGGGTCGAGGGCGAGCAGCCGCGAGAGGTGCTCGAGGCCGTCGGTGAAGGCGCGATGGGTCGCCAGGTCCTCGAGGTCGCCGTTGTGCGGCGCCACGTGCGCCCGCTCGCCGCGCGCCAGGGTGAACGTGTGCTTGAGCTCGGCGCCCACGGCGAGGAGCGGGACTGGCGTCGCGATCGGCAGCGGCATCGCCTCAGGCGCATAGCCGCGCGCCCGCCGGACCACCGACTCCCGGCCGGCGATGACGCGTGTCACGGAATCGTCGTAGCGGGCGCGGATCTCGCGGTCGTGGACCAGGAAGCCGTCGGCGATGCCCGCCAGGCGCGCGAGGGCGTCCTCGTCGTCGGTCGCGAGCGGCTCGTCGGTCAGGTTGCCCGAGGTGAGGACGAGGGGCCGGTCAGCGTGCGCGAGCAGCAGGTGATGGAGCGGCGTGTACGGCAGGAACACGCCCAGGCGGCGGTTGCCCGCGGCGACCGAGCGGGCGAGCACGGAGCGCGCGGCGGCGCGCGCCTCGAGCAGGACGATGGGCCGCGCCGGACCGGTCAGCAGCCTGCGCTCGAGCGCGCCCACCCGGCACAGGGCCTCCGCGGCCGCCGTGTCGCGCACCATGACCGCAAACGGCTTCGCCCAGCGGCGCTTGCGGTCGCGCAGGCGTCGGACCGCGCCCTCGTCGGTGGCATCGCAGGCGAGGTGATACCCGCCCAGGCCCTTGACCGCCACGATCTGCCCCTCGCGGAGCGCTCGCACAGCTGTCACGAGCGCCTGCTCCGCTACGGCCGAGGGCGCCGGCGTGCCGGTCGCCTGCCAGGCGATGCGGGGACCGCAGGCGGCGCATGCCACGGGCTCGGCGTGGAACCGGCGGTTGGCGGGATCGCGGTACTCGCGCTCGCACGCCTCGCACAGGGGGAAGGCGCGCATCGTGGTCTGGGCCCGGTCGTACGGCAGTTCGTCGATGATCGTGGCGCGCGGCCCGCAGTTGGTGCAGTTGATGAACGGGTAGCGGTACCGCCGGTCGGTGGGGTTGAACAGCTCGGACAGGCAGTCGTCGCAGGTGGCGATGTCGGGCGGGAACAGCCGGTCCTGAGCTGCGGCGGACACGCTCTCGTCGATCTCGAACCCGGCCGGGAGCGCCGCGGCGATCGCCGGGTCGAGCGGCGTCGAGGTGACGCGCTCGACGCGGGCGCGGGGAGGCGCATCAGCGCGCAGGCGCCGGGCGAAGGCATCGAGCGCCTGGACCGTGCCGGCGGCCTCGATCTCCACCCTGCCCGCAGCATTGCGGACACGACCCCGGAGCCCGAGCTGCGTCGCCAGGCGCCAGACGAACGGACGGAAGCCCACACCCTGCACCACCCCATCCACAAGAAGGGCGTGGGCGGCATGGTTGGGATCGGTGGCCGGGACGCGCACGTCCGACTGGACGGTTGCAGCCATGCGCATAGCGTCGTCGCGCAAGGTCAGCCCAAGATGTGCCGAACGGCCCGAAACCATGTCCGGACGGACGGGGGCTCGGTCGAGCAGCTCGTGTTCCAGAGCGTAGCGCCTGAGCTCGGTGCCGCGCTGGGGGCCGGTCGTTCCGCGTGCGACGGGGAGGCAGCTGCGCGCATCCGCGGGTGGACGCACAGGAGCGTTGCCGCGGGTGCGGCAACGGCGTACCGTGAGCGCCGCAACCACCGCCGGGGAGCCCAACGCGATGCCCACCTACCGCCGAATCGCCACGATCGCCGCGGCTGCGGTCGCCCTCGTGGGCCTCCTGCCCGGATCGGGGCTCGCGGCCGGCCCCACAGTCAGCGGCACCGTGACCCGCGACGGCGCCCCGGTGCCGGGTGCCGGGGTCAACGTCCTGGTGGTGGGCAACGACATGGTCTGGCACGGCACGACGGATGCGGACGGGGCGTTCAGCATCGCGGCCGACATTGCGGTGGGCCAGAAGGTCCAGGTCACGGCCACGAGCCCCGTCGTCCAGTCGTCGCCCGACAAGAACGGGTGCGTCACCTTCGAGGCCGCCTCCGGCTCTGCTGAGGTGACCGTCGACGCGGTGCCCATCGCGCCGCTCGCTCTCTCGCTCGACCACCCGGTCAACTCCACCGTCTGTAGCGCGACGGCAACGCCGAGGGCACTGCCGACACCGCCGGCGACGGATGCGGGCACGCCCCGCGAGGCCAATGGCCCGGGCATGCCGGCGCTCGTGCTGGTGCTCGGGGTCCTCGCCCTGCTCGCGGTCGGGCCGCTCGCACGGCGTCCCGCTCGCCGCGCCTGAATCTCCGACGACCGCGGCCGCGCCGCGGGCAGGTGGCGTCGTCGGCACGCCGCACGCCATCGCTGGGACGGCGCCGGCGCTCGTCCTGACGAACCGTCAGCCCGGGATCTCGACTCCGGTCGACTCCCCGCTGTCGCGCGGGGTCGACGCCATGACCTCGGTGCGGGTGATCCGGTCCCGGTTCACGAGGACGACGTCCCGATGCGTCGGGGCGGCGTCGCGCCCGGCGAGGCGGAAGTCAACCTCGGTCATCGGCACGAAGCGCACCCACTTGGCCAGTGACGCCATCGGCACAGCGCTCGGCGGGCGGTGCAGGTTGCCGGTGACCTCGAATGGGCCCACCTGCATCCACACCCGATCGGTGATGGTCCGGAGGCGACGCGTGGGATCGCCCCGATGGCCGTCGACCTCGATGATGTGGAGTTCGTAGCGCTCCACGTCAAGCTCGTCCACCGTCACGGTGCGTCCGTCCTCGAGCGCCTCGAGCGTCGCGCCGAAGAAGGTGAGGAGGGCTGCCTGGTTGACGTGGTCGCTCAGACGCCCCTCGCCAATGCTGACGTCCCCTCGAACGACACAATCGCCCGCCCAGGCGACCATCTGCTCGCGCATGGCGATCTCCAAGCTGCCGGCAACGGCGGGTCGAACCGTCGTGCCGCACGCGCAGCATACGCCGCCCGTCGTGGTGGGGAAGAGGGCCGTCCGGGGTGGTTTGCGGGCATACCGCACCCCCGTCTGGGGGCGGTCAGGTCAGGGGATCGCGGTCGCGGCCTGCTCGGCCAGCGCGGCGTCGGCAGTCGTGATCACGAGCACGACGTTCCCCTGGGGCCGCAGGTAGTAGAGCATGCCCCCGTCGCCCAGATCGACCTTCGTCCACGGCTTGCCGGCCAGCGTGACCGTGCTCTGCTTGACCGCAGACCCGGTCAGCCCGAAGTAGTCCATCGTCAGCAGCCGGACCTTGGCCGCATCGAGGCCGGTCACCGAGACCGCGGTCACACCGAGCACAGGATTCCCGCTGGCGTCATTGGCCGCGGCCTGCGCCATGTGGAGGTCGTCGGGCTGCTTGCCATCGGCCGCGAGGGCGACGGCCGCGGGCTCGCCTTCGGACAGGGCCGCACTGCCGAGCTGGCTGGCCGTCGTGAGCTGCAGGGAGCCCACCTTCGTCGGCAACAGCTTCTCGAGCTCCGGCGCATCGTGGGGGAGGCTGCTCGCGCCAGTCGACGCCGAGGGGTTGGCGGAGGACGCCGGCTCTGGCGAGCTGATGCTGCCGCCGTCGCCGCCGAGCGCCCGGTCGTAAGCCGATGCCACCGTCTCGATGTCGGTGGCGGTCGCGCCCTGCGATGCCACCATGTCGACCAGGATGTCGCCGCGGCGGAACTCCAGGAAGATCGCCCCGGAGTTGGCGTCTGTGGCCTCGAACCCGCCGTCCGAGAGGTCATTCTTGGTGCTCACGGCCTGGCCGCTCTCGCGAGCTGCCGCGGCCGCGCGCGAGAGCGCCTCGGCAGCGCCGTCGGGGATGCAGGTGACCGTCGCGAGGACATTGGGGGCGCCGCTGCCGTCGCCCGGGTCTGGGCCCGCGTACGTGGTCGATCGGCGGTTCGTGTCGAACGTGGTGCCCCGCATCTGCCACTGGGCCGGCAGGCGGTTGGCGGCCGGCTCAGCGCTCCACACCGCGCTTTGGCAATTGGGGCCCGTTCCCGCGAGCGTCCGCCAGACGGTGAGGCCGAGGGCGAGCCCCGCGATGACGATCGCGAGCAGCGCGAGCTGGGTGGCGGTCCGGCTCGACGCGGCAAGCGCGGCGCGCTCCTCGGATGGTCGTCGGCGGGGCGCCTGGGGCACCTCCGTGGGTGACGGGTACCCGGATCGCGGGTGGCGCAGCGGATTGCGCGACGGGGTGTGCGGCTCGGCCATTGCGCTAAGGATGCCCTGCACGGGGAATCAGTGCGGCAGTCAGGCGCAGGCGGGCAGGGCTGCCGTGGCGCGGCACCAGGCGCGGCGAGGACTAGAGGTCGGCCAAGTTCCGCTTGAACAGCACCAGCTCGGACACGGACTTGCGGATGGCGTCAGGGGTCTCGTCGGTCCGGGTGGGGCGGGCGAGCAGCCCGTCGGCCATCGACTTGATCATCCGGCCCCGCTCGCGGTACCGATTCGCGTGCATCGCGGCCATCGACTGCAGCCCGACGCGCTTGATCGTCAGGTAGTACGCGGCTTCGAACTGTTCCCAGGCCTCGTCAAGCGCACGCCGGTACCGCTCGTGCTGTGCCGGTGCCCAGGTCTCAGTCCCCACAGCCATGACGTCCTCACGCCCAACAGCTGACAGCCGACACCGGCGCCAGCAAGGAGATACTAGGAGGTCCCGGCAACGCCTTCACAGACCTCCGCGTGGGGTAGTGGCGAGGTAAGGGAGCGCCCCGAGGATCTCGTGTCGGCGTGCTCGTCCCCGTCGAGGCCATGGCGGATGGCGCTGGCAACGTCCTTGATCCCACCGTTCGCATCGTCCTCGGCGGCGGAGAGCGCCGGCTGGACGGGCAGGACGCGCCACTCGACCGCCTCGTCGAAGCCGATCCCGTCGCCCTGTCGGGCAGGTCGACGGCGAGGCGGCCCGCCCGCCGCAGGACGCGGGTCGCGTGGATGTTCTCGCCGATGACGAGGAACGGCTCGCCGAGGCGGTCGAGCCTCACGAAACCGCATCCGACTTGGGCGCGCGGGGCGTCGCGACCGCGTGGTCCGCATGCGCTGATGCAGCCGTCGCGTCGGCCGTGTCCTCGGGCTTCGCGGGCTCCGGCTTCGCTGGCTCCGGCATCGCGGGCTCCGGCATCGGTCCCGCGGGCGCGGTCGTCGGCCCGGCTGCCACCGGCTTCGTCGGCGGCGTCGGCTTCGTCGGCATTGCCGCTCCTGCCGGCGCCATCGGCAGCGCCAACCGTCCCAGCCGCCGCGCGATGTGGTCGCGCTCGAGGAACGCGTTGCCCCATGCGGACGTTCGCTGGAGCGCGTTGTCCTGGATCACCGGCGCCCGGTCGAGCATCGTGAGCTCCTCGCCGTACGGCTTGAGGCGCTTGTAGGCGTCGGCCCAGATGCAGGTGTGGCCCGGGACCTCGCACAGCCCATCGTGCGCGCCGCCGCAGGGGCCGTTGCGCTGGTTCTTCTGGCAGTGGCTCTCGGGGCACAGGTACGCGATGTCGGGCAGCGAGCAGTCGCCGCAGTCGCGGCAGTCGAACATCGGCACCTTGACCGCCTGCTCGAGCATGTGGACCGGCTTGTCGAGGTTGTACTGCTCGACCTTCTCGTAGACCTTCTTCCAGACGCCGAAGCCGGGCGAGTCGGGGGCGAAGGCCCGCTCGTGGACGATGCGGCTGAACCGGTAGAGCGGGTCGACCTTGGCTCGGGCGGCCTTCCGCGCGAGCGGGGTGAGCGATCGTGCGTAGGCCTTCGCCGGCTGGTCGGTCGGGAGCCCGTCCGCGTCGCGCTCGAACAGGTGGAACGCCGCGGGCAGGCCCCAGGAGACGTCCTTGAGCAGCGCCTTCCAGTCGCCGGCCGGATGCGCGTCCACGAGCTCGAGGATCCGCCCGATCTCGCCCGCGTTGCGGTGGCCCGAGAGGTAGACGCCCCGGAAGCCGAGCCCTCGGGCGACGATCGCCTGCTTGGCGGCGAGCTCGAGGAAGAACGCGCGGCCCTTGTCGGCCGCCTTGGCCTCGCGCTCCACGACGCCCAGCAGCTCGTCGGTCACGACGCAGCCCGGGACCTTGCCGGCGTTGAACGCGCGGGCCACGGGCGCCGCGAGGATGTACGCGTTGGCGACCGCCGGGATGCCCAGCCTGTCCCGCCGGATCACGGCCAGCAGCTCCGCCAGCTTGCGGGCGTCGTAGCCAACCTGCGCGATGGCGTAGTCGGCACCGCTGCGGACCTTGAGGCCGAGCTTGAGGTACTGCGGCACGAGGTCGCGCTCGACGCGCTTGTAGGGGTCGATCGCGCAGCCCAGGAGGAACCGGTGCTCGTTCGGGTCCGCGCCCGGGTCGGCGGCGTTCGCCTTGGCGAGCGCCTCGTCGCCCAGCCCGCGGTACATCTGGAGCAGCGCCACGGAGTCGATGTCGAACACCGGGCGGGACAGCCCCTCGTAGCCCGACTCCGGGTAGTCGCCGGTCAGGGCGAGGACCGACGTCAGGCCGCGGCTCACCAGCTCCCAGCCCAGGCTCTGGAGCGCGTTGCGGCTCCGGTCGCGGCACGCGACGTGGACGATGGCGTCGTGGCCCAGGGCCGCGACGCTCTCGCCGAGCGCCGAGGGGGAGAGCCTGGCGTGGCCGCCTGCGTTGTCGGTGATCGACACGGCGGTGATCCGCGGGTTGCCGGCGAGGTCCTGCGCCGCCTTGAGCTGGCCGGCGCCCTTGGCGTCGGCCAGCTCGCCCGCCCACGGCACCAGCTCCACGACCGTGGCCCAGCCCGCAGGGTCTGCGAGCACCCGCCGGAGGGCGCCGGGGCCGGTGGCGGGGAGGGCGGCCGAGTCGGGTGCGTGCTTCGGTTTGGGGCTCATCGCAGGGGCGACCTCAGGCGGGGATGGGTTCGAACAGGCAGCCGTCGGTGAACAGGTCGAAGAAGTCGGGCTCGGTCTCCAGCTCCACATGCTCGATCCGGCGGACGAGGTTGTCGAGCGCCGCCCGCCTCCCCCTCGAGAGGAGCAGGGCGCGCGCGCCGGCGATGGAGGCGTTGCCCGCCCGGATCATGCGCTCGGGCGGGGCGTCCACCAAGAGCCCGATCTCCACCGCGGTCCGGATGTCGAGCGCATTGGCGAAGCCGCCCGCAAGGTACACATGGTCGAGGTCCCCCGGCCGCAGCCCGAGGCGGCGGAGGAGGACGCGCTGGCCGACGGCGGTGGCGGCCTTGGCCACGGAGAGGTGGCTCGCGTCGCTGCGCGAGAACGTGATCCGGGGATCGTCGATGATCCGGAACTCGGCCGAGCCGCCGCGGAACGTGCCCCGGTTGGACATCCACTCCGCGCGGCGCAGCAGCGCGAGGAGGTCCACCAGGCCGGAGCCGCAGATACCCTCGGGCGGCGCGTCGCCGATGACGTCGACCTCGAACCCGCCGTCGACCAGGCGCGCCCGCTCGATCGCACCCTCGGCGCCGGGCATCCCGTAGCGGACGCCGCCGCCCTCGAACGCCGGGCCAGCCGGGCTCGACGCGGCCAGCACGCGGTGCCCGTCGGAGGCGATGATCTCGGTGTTAGTGCCGATGTCCACGAGCAGGAACGAGCCGCCGCGCTCGATCGCGTCCACGGCGACCAGGTCCGCGGCCGCGTCCGCGCCGACATGGCAGGCGATGAGCGGGGCCGCCACCACGCGGCCCTGCGGGTGCATCAGCACGCCGAGCTCATGGGCGCGGCGGG
>JAJYMP010000320.1 GCA_021786915.1 Chloroflexota bacterium | reverse complement strand
GAAGTCGATCCAGAACTGGCCCGGGACCTCGGGCTCGGCGGGCGGCGGCCCGAGCCGCATCAGCCGCTCCTCGAAGCCGCGCTGCTCGAGGCTGCCGGCGAACGACTCCTCGACGATGAACACCACCCGGTGTCCGCGCTCGCGCAGGACCGCACCGATGCCCGCGCAGTTGTTGGTGGGGCCGTAGGCGCCTTCGGGGAAGAACACGATCGTCTTGCGGTCGGCCACCGCTGCCACCTCGTCGCTGGATCGTCGCTGGATCGCGGCTGCGCCCGTCCCAGGGTCCGAAGCCGCCCGGAGGGTCCGCGGATGATCGCATGGCGCGCCCGACCCGGAGCCCGCGTTGCGCGTCACGGGAGCCGCACGCCTCTCATGACCCTGTCACGGCCGGGCGCCTACGATCATCGCCACAACTCGGGGCCATGCGAGTCCCGCCAAGGACGCGAAGTGACGAAGAGCAGGGCGAACTGATGGTGAACTGGGGCTGGCGTTTCAGCAACGGGGCAGGCCTGTGGTGGCTGTTCGGCCTGTTGTGCATGGTGGTGCTCGTGGCGGCCCTCGTCTGGCTGTTCGTCACCCTCGTGCGCGGGCCGCGACAACCGCAGGTGCCGCTCCAACCCTGGCAGCCGACGTACGGCCCGCCCGCAGCGGCCACCCCGCCCCGCCCGACGCCGTACGAGATCCTCCGCGAGCGGCTGGCCCGCGGCGAGATCACCGTCGAGGACTACCAGCGGACGCTGGCCGCGCTGGGGCCCGAGACGCCGCAGCCCGCGCCGCCGCAGGGCCCCGTGCCACCGCCCTCGTATTAGCCGAGCCGGTCGACGGACGGCCTTCGCACTACCGCCGCCGCCCGAGCACCAGGTACACCAGGAGCGACGCCGCCAGCGACGGCAGCGTCCCGCCCAGCCACGGCGCGTACGTGATCACCGCCCAGTACGTCGCGATCCCGACGCCCCAGGCCGCGAACGCGGGCAGGCTGACCTCGCCCGAGGTCGCCTCGCCGGGGTAGTAGTCGGCGGTCGTGCGCCGGCCCCGCTTGAGCAGGAAGTAGTCGGCGAACAGCACGCCGTAGAGCGGCACGAACAGCGCGCCCACGAGGTACAGGAAGCTCTGGTACTGGCCGAGGTCCACGGTCAGCGCGATCCCCAGCGCCACCGCCCCGATCGCCGCGACCAGCCACCGGGTGGGCAGGCCCGGCCGGATGTTCTTGACCGACATGGCGGCCGAGTAGATGTCGGCGAATGCGTTGTCCGACTCGTCGCCCAGGAGCAGGATGAGCCCCGCCGCCCCGAACGCGATGGCCAGGATCGACCCGACGAGGTCGCCCTGCGGCAGGTACAGCGCCAGCACCACGCCCAGCGCGTAGAAGCCCATGTTGGTGACGCCATAGCCGATGACCGTGCCCCAGAACGCCGAGCGCGTGTTGCGCGCGAAGCGGTTGAAGTCGCCGACGATCGGCAGCCAGCTGACCGGCATCACGACGACGAGGTCGATCCCCTGCGCGAACGTGAGGCTCCCGTCGCCGGGCCGCGCGACCGCCGCGCCGAGGTCGAGGTGGGTGGCGGCGTAGACCAGCATCCAGACGGCCGTGATGAGCACGATCCAGATGCCGACCTTCTCGAGCCACTGGCGAACGACGACCAGCGGCCCGCCGAGACCCATCAGGATCACGATGCCGGCCCACACGACCGCGAAGAACGGATAGGTGTTCGGGCCGAGGATCGGGGTGGCCAGCCGGGCCGACGCCTGGCCCATGAAGATGACCTCGAACGCGCCCCATCCGATGAGCTGGACGACGTTCACCAGGCTCGGCACATAGCTGCCGCGGACGCCGAAGCTGGGGCGCAGGGCCACCATCGCGGTCACCCCGCGCGCGCTCCCCACCGCTCCTGCCAGGCCGAGCAGCAGGACGCCGATCACGGCGCCCGCCACGATCGCCGCCATCGCGACGCCGAAGGACAGCCCGGGGACCAGGTACGTCCCGGCGAGCAGGACCAGCAGGCCGACCCCGAGGTCCGCCCAGAGCACGAAGAAGTCGAGGAAGCCCAGCACCTGGTGGTGGCTGGGGACGGGCTCGATCCCCAGCTGGGCGGCGGCGAGGTCGCCCTGGGGCCGGTCCGGGCCGAGGGCGCCCGACGCGGGTGTCAACACTTCGGCCATCAGAACGCCACGTATCCCTTCTCGTCCATGACGACGGGCCCCGACCCGTCGAGGAAGGTCACCTCGCCGGGGCGCCCGCCGTCCAGGACGCGCCCGACGACCGTCAGGCCGCCGTGATTGGCGAGCGCGACCGACACCTCGTCGAGCCGGGCCGGCCTCACGGCGAAGAGCAGCTCGTAGTCCTCGCCACCGGTTGCCGCGAGCTGGAGGGCCCGGTCGCGGCCGAACGTGCGCACGGCCGCCTCGAACAGCGGCGCCGCGCCCAGGTCCACCTCGACGGACATCCCGCTCGCCTTCGCGATGTGGGCCGCCTCGCTCGCGAGCCCGTCGCTGATGTCGATGGCGCAGCGGACGCCTGCGGCGGCGAGGGCCCGCCCAGCGGCGAGGCGCGGCGTCGGGCGGTGCAGCGCGCTGAACAGCGGCCGCAGGCCTGCATCGTCGGGCGAACGGCCCTCGAGGAGCGCGGCGAGGCCTGCCGCGGCACCGCCGAGGGGCCCCGTGACGGCGAGCACGTCGCCCGGGCGCGCCGCGTCCCGCCGCAGCAGGTGGTCCGGCTCCGCCACGCCGATCAGCGCCACGTTGACCACAAGGGGCCCCGGTGAGCGGACCGTGTCCCCGCCCATGACCGAGGTGCCCGTCCGGGCGGCGATCGCCTGGAGCCCCCGGGCGATCCCGACAGCCTGCTCCCGGCGGTCTGGAGCCACGGCGATCGAGATGAGCGCCCGGCCCGGCATCGCACCCATGGCGGCGAGGTCCGAGAGGTTGACGGCCAGCGCCTTCCAGCCCACGTCCTCGGGGCTCGCCCAGTCGAGGCGGAAGTGGATGCCCTCGACGAGCATGTCTGTGGTCCCCACCGAGACCAGCCCGGCCGGGGTGGCCCAGGTGGCCGCGTCGTCGCCGATGCCCAAGCCGTCGGCCGGCTGGCCGAACTGCGCCGCCAGCTCGTCGATCAGCTCGAACTCGCCCGCGTCCGCGGCGCGCCGCGTCCCGGCGCCGACTCGAGGCCGCGTCATCGGCCGCCGCCCGGGCTTGTCGAAACGCCGGCGCTGGCTCGCGCTCCGGTGCTGGCCCGTGCCGCCGCGACCGCATCGAGCAGTCCCCTCGCTGCCGCCCCGGGATCGTCGGCCATGGTGATCGCGCTGATCACGGCCACGACGTCCGCCCCCGCGAGGATCGCCTCGCCCGCGCTCGTCACGGTGATCCCGCCGATCGCCACGATCGGCGCCGACGTCACTCCCCGCGCGGCGCCCAATAGCGCCAGGCCGGTGTCGGTCGCGTCCGCCTTCGAGCCCGTGGGGAAGATGGCGCCGACGCCCAGGCAGTCGGCGTCGGCGGCGTCCGCGTGGGCGAGCTGGCCGGCCTCGGTGATCGAGAGCCCGATGAGCGGGTCGGGGCCGAGCAGCGTGCGCGCCACGTCCACAGGCAGGTCGTCCTGCCCGACGTGGACGCCATCGGCGCCGACGGCGATCGCCAGGTCGACCCGGTCGTTCACCACCAGCAGCGCACCGTGCTCGAGGGTCAGCGCCCGCAGCGCACGGCCGATCTCGAGGGCCCGTCGGGCACTCCCCTCCTTCTCGCGCAGCTGGACGACGCGGACGCCCGCCTCGAGCGCAGCGCGCGCCACGTCCACCGACGAGCGGCCGCCCGAGAGCGACTCCTCGGTCACGAGGTACACGCCGGCGTCGCGCAGGAATGCCCGGCGGCTCGCGCGCAGCGGCGTGGGCCCAGCGGCGGCCATCACGCGACCACGGCCTCCAGCTCGGCCCGCGCCCGCGACCGGATCGCGCCCGCGTCAAGCAGGTACACCGCGTCCATCAGGTTCTGGCGGAACGTGCCCGGCCCGGCGCTCCGCTCGGCCGCGATCTCGCCCGCGACCCCGAAGGCGATCATCGCGGCCGCGGCGGCGACGAAGGGGTCGTCGACAACCGCGCGGAACGAGCCGACGAGCGCCGTCGCCATGCAGCCCGAGCCCGTGATCGCGCCCATCAGCGGGTGCCCGTTGGAGATGCTCGCGGATCGGGTGGCGTCGGCCACGTGGTCCACGGCGCCGCTCACGACCGCCGCGCCGCCGGTTCGGCGGGCGACCACGCGCGCGGCCCGCGCCGGGTCGTCGGCCGAGACGGAGTCCACGCCGCGGATCTCTGCCGCCAGACCCGCGATCGCCGACAGCTCCGCCGCGTTGCCCCGCACCACGTCGACGCGGACGGCGCCCAGGATCTCCTCGACCGCATCGGTGCGCAGCCTGGTCGCGCCCACGCCCACCGGGTCGAGCACGACTGGCACCCCGCTCGCGTTCGCCTGGCGCCCGGCGGCCACCATCGCCTCGATCCACGCGGGCTCGAGGGTGCCGATGTTGAGCACCAGGGCGCCCGCGTATCGGACCATCTCCTCCACCTCGCCCAGCGCATGCGCCATCACCGGCGAGGCGCCGATGTGGAGCGTCACGTTGGCCGTGTCGTTCATCACCACGTAGTTGGTGATCTGGTGGATGAGCGGCCGCCGGGCGCGGATCTCGGCCAGGGCGGCCACGGTCGCCTCGGTCAGGTCGAGGTCAGGCATGTCGGTACCTCCAGAGGTGGTTCACGGGTCCGTGGCCGGCGCCGAGGGGCTCGGCGTGCTCGATGGCGCCGTGCAGGTACGCCTTCGCGGCCTGGGCGGCGGCCAGCGGATCGAGTCCCCTGGCCAGCCCCGCGGCGATCGCGGCCGAGAATGTGCAGCCGGTGCCGTGGGTGTGGGCCGTGGCCAGACGCGGCGCCGAGAGCACGTGGAACTCGGTACCGTCGAAGACGATGTCGTCTGCGCGGTCACCCTGGAGGTGGCCGCCCTTGACGATCACGAGCCGCGGGCCGAGGTCGCGGATCCGGCGCGCCGCCTCCCGGGCGCTGGGGGCGTCGTCGACCTCGATGCCGGCGAGCACGCCCGCCTCGGGCGCATTGGGCGTGACCACCGCCGCGAGGGGGAGGAGCGCCTCGAGGAGGGCGACCACGGCGTCCTCGCGCAGCAGGCGGTCGCCGCTCTTGGCCACCATCACCGGGTCCACCACAAGCGGCAGCGGGCCGTGCGCGCGCAGCCGGTCGGCGACGACCTCGATGATCGCCGCGCTCGAGAGCATCCCGGTCTTGGCCGCGTCGGCGCCGATGTCATCGAGGACCGCGTCGATCTGCGCTGCCACGATGCCGGTGGGCACCTCGTGGATCGCGCGCACCTCGACGGTGTTCTGGGCGGTGATGGCGGTGATGGCCGAGGCGCCGTAAACGCCCAGCGCGGCGAACGTCTTGAGGTCCGCCTGGATCCCCGCGCCACCACCCGAATCGGAACCGGCGATGGTCAGCGCGCGCGGGCGCGGTCCTCCGGCGGTCGTGGTCAGCCGTTCGGGGTCGGGCTCGGGCCCGCCGACGGTCGAGGCCGTCTCGCTCACGTCTTGGTCATCTCCAGCGGTGCTGTTCCCGGAGAGAGGCCACGGCGTGTGCTGCCTGCTTCCTTCGCTGGCATGACCCAGATCAGGTGCGGCGGGTCGGTGGCGGAGCCACCCTCTCAGCGCGTTCGGCGCTCCCCGGAGGCGGTGTTCGGTTGTCGGCGGAGTCTACACCCGTCGCGGGGACAGGCGAAGTCGGCCGCCCAGCCGCCCCACGACCGCCCCTTTCAATCCTTTCGAAAGTCGAAGGTCGTCTCGGGGTCCATGGGGCCTCGGTTCGCTCGATCGACCGCCGGTGAGCGCTCCGCCGGTGTCGAAGCGTGCTCAGTGCTCCTCCGGCTCGGTCAGACGGGCGTCCACGAGCCGCGCGAGCGCGGCGTAAGCCGCATGTGGGCGTCGCCCGGTTCAATCCTTTCGAAATGTCGCCGCGTCGTCGCCCCGAGCCCATGTCGCCGGCAGCCCAGGCCGCCCTCCTGCGGATGGCGGTCAGCGGCGGACAGTGGCTGCGGGCCGAGCGACGGCGTCGGACGTGGACACTCGAGGAGGCGGCCGATCGTGCTGGCATCGCCATCGGGGTCGTGCATCGGATCGAGGCCGGGAAGACCGCCAGCCTCGAGTCGTATGCCCGGCTGGGGGTCGCGCTCGGAAGGCGGCCGACGCTGTCCTTTGGTGATGACCGCGCCCGCCCGAGCCGGACTCCGGGCGACAGCGCGGATTTCGTCCACGCCGCCATGGGTGAACTCGAGGCGAGGGCCCTGGCGCGGCCCGGCCGCACGATCGCGATCGACGAGCCCTACCAGCACTACCAGTTCGCGGGCCGCGCCGACCTGCTGGCCTGGGAAGGCCGCGACCTTCTCCACATCGAGAACCGGACGGGGTTCCCGGACCTCCAGGACGCCGCGGGCAGCTACAACGCCAAGCGGCAGTACCTCGCGCGGGCGCTCGCCCAGCGAGCCGGCATCGGCCCAACCGGCTGGCGCAGCGTGACCCATGTGATGGCGTGCCTGTGGTCGTCCGAGGTCCTGCACGTGCTCCGGATGCGCGGCGCGACGTTCGCCGCCCTCTGCCCCGGCGGTCCCGAACGGCTCGAGGCGTGGCTGGCCGGCTCTGCGCCGGAAGCCGGCGTCAGCAGCTCGCTCGTCGTCCTCGACCCGCTCGTGGCGTTCGGGTCGCGCCGGCGGACCATCGCCGCCCTCGCCGACGCCCCTCGGCTCGACGCGCGGTATCGCGGCTACGCCGAGGCGGCCGGGGCCCTTCGGCGCGCCTCACGCTGATGGAGCCGGCATCTCGGGGGGCACGCTGCGGTTGCCCCCCGGGCCCGAGCAGGACCACACTCGATCAGATGCCGTGCCGGTTTCACCCGGTCGTGACGCCGAACAGGCGGCCGATGCCCCACGTGAGCGCCATCGCGGCCGACCCGCCGATCACGTTGCGCAGGATCGGGCGGCTGATCGTCGAACCGGAGATCAGCGCGCTGACCCAGCCGGTGAGGAACAGGCCGGCGAGGCCCACGGCCACGGTCACCGGGATCCGCAGCTCGGCAGGCGCCAGCAGCATGGACGCCAGCGGCAGGATGAACCCGGCGGTGAACGACACGGCGGACGCGATGGCGGCGTGCCAGGGCGTGGTCAGCTCGTCCTGGTGGACGCCGAACTCCGCCCGCAGGTGGGCAGCCAGCGGGTTGTGCTCGGTCAGCTCCCGCACCACCGCCCGGGCGGTCGCCTCGGACAGGCCCTGGCCGCGGTAGACCTCGACCAGCTCCTCGAACTCCTCCTCCGGCGTGTGCGTGAGGTCGTGCCGCTCCTTGGCGATCAGCGCCTCTTCGGTGTCGCGCTGGCTGGACACGGACACGTACTCGCCCATCGCCATCGCGGTCGCGCCCGCGAGCAGGCCCGCGACGCCGGCCAGCATGACGGCCACGATGTTGGCGGGGTTGACCGCCGCCACGCCGATCGTGATCCCCGCGCCGGAGACCACGCCGTCGTTGGCGCCCAGGACCGCGGCACGGAGCCAGTTCAGCTTGGCCCCCAGGCCGCCGAAGCCGACGGTCTCGCCGGGCGCCTCAGGAGCGCCGGCACCGTTGCTGGGCAAGTCGTTCAACCCCCTGCGGCGAGGTTCGCCGTCTGACTTCGGATCCATGCGACCACCGCAGCCAGCACGTCGGCATGCTCAGGCTCGTGGTGGCACTCGTGCCGCAGGCCGGGCCACACCCGTCGCGTCACGTTGCCCTTGGCCGCCAGCACCTCGGACGACCGCGGCGGGACGATGGGATCGTCCGAGCCGAGGAGAAGATAGGTCGGAACCGGCATCGATGCCAGCCCCGGCAGCAGCGCGCGGAGCCGATCCTGCTCGGCGAAGGCCTCGGCGCCGAAGCGCACCGTGGACGTGCTGATGCAGAGCGGGTCGGCATCCACCTTCGTTTGCACCGACGGGTCGCGCGACAGGCCGTCCCTTGCCAGGCCGTTGGCGAGGCGCATCCGGGGCACCACGCCGGTGAGGATCGCCGCGAGCTTCTTCTTCCACGTCGGCTGGACGGCCTCGATCCCGGGCGCCGAGAGGACCAGCAGGTCGGGCAGCGGCCGACCCGTCCCCGGGAGGACATAGCCCGTCGCGATCAGGCCGCCCAGCGAATGGGCGTACATCACGAGCGGCAGTCCCGGGCGCTCCGCGCGCGTGGCCTCGACGCGGTTGGCAAGGTCGTCGTGGAGCTGGCTCCAGTGGTCGACATAGGCGCGGAAGCCCGACGAGCCGCCGAAGCCGCGGTGGTCGTAGCCGTAGACGTCGATGGCGGCCTCGGTCAGGGCGGCGGCGACGGTCTCGTAGCGGCCGGCGTGCTCGCCGAGGCCATGGACGATCAGCGCGACGGCCCAGGGCTCCCCGACCGGCGGCCAGTGCAGCGTCCGCAGCGTGGTCGTGTCGGGCATGCGGGCCGTGCCCTCGGCCGGGACCAGGGGGTCCGCTGTCGCAGTCGCCGATGTCATCGATGCCTCCTGCCGTCCGCGGCCCCCAACCCGAGACGGTACGCCCTGCGGGTGGCGCCGTGCGGGACGCGCGTGCGACCCCCCAGCGCGCGGGCGGCGGCCCGGAGCACGCGGCAGCGCCCCGGCGCGGCCGGCACGCGGAGCGCGGGTACGATGCGGGGCATGCACAAGCCCTGGACGGAGGTCGCCGACGGCGTGTTCGTGCGCCGCTACGCGTTCTTCGACCAGTGCATCGTGGCGGTCGTGGACCGGGGCCAGGCGCTGGTGGTGGACACCCGCTCCACCTATCGGCAGGCGCGCGAGCTCATCGGCGACCTGCACGCCCTTGGCGCGCCACGGCTCGCCGCCGTCGTCAACACCCATGGCCACTACGACCACGCGTTCGGGAACCGAGTCTTCCGGCCCGCGCCCATCTGGGGCCACGAGCGGGCGGCCGTGATGCTCGGCCCCGGGGGCGGGCAGCGCGAGCTGGCGATGTCCGGCCTGGCCGAGCTGGCCGCCGAGCTGGCCGAGGTCGAGCTCGACCCGCCGGACCGGCGCTTCGCCGATCGCGCCGTCATCGAGCTCGGCGACCGCCTCGTCCGCCTCGCCTACCTCGGCCGCGGGCACACGGACAACGACATCGTGCTCAGCGTGGACGGCGCGGACGTGCTGTGCGTGGGCGACCTGCTGGAGAACGGCTCCGCCCCGTCCTTCGGCGACAGCTTCCCGCTGGACTGGCCGGCCACGGCGCAGGCGGTCCTGGCGCTGACCAGCGACCGCACGGTGGTGGTCCCGGGCCACGGCGAGCCGGCGGGCCGGCCGTTCGCGGAGCGGCAGGCGGGTGAGATCGCCCGGGTTGCGGCGCTCGCCCGGCGCGTCCACGCAGCCGAGCTCGACCTCGAGGCCGCGCTGGCCCTGGCGCCTTGGTCGCCCGAGGACAGCCGGGCGCCGGTCGAGCGGGCGATGGCCCAGCTGCGGGGCGAGCTCGGCTGAGACAGCGCGCGGGGTGCGCCCGAGGCCCCGGGGTGGGATCCCGAGGACCTCGTCAACTCGCCATGGGGTCGTTCCTCGCTCGGTCGTGCATGGCTCGTGCGCACAGGCCCGGTTCCGGGCTAGGCCACGCTCCTCGCCCCCCGAAACGACCCTCAGGCGAGTTGCGACCCTCAGGCGAGTTGCAGCGCGAGAGGCGCGGGCTCCCGTCGGAGCCCTATCCCCCGACCCGGACCAGCCAACGGCCCCGCGCCCGACCGGCGTGGATGGCGTCGAGCGCCGGCTCGAGCGTGTCGAGCGTCACCTCGGTGATCCCGTCCGCCACGCCGCGCGGCAGCATGTCGCCCGCCAGCCGCTGCCAGAGCTCCCGGCGCTTGTCGATCGCCATGTTTGCTGAGTCCATGCCGAGCAGCGCGCAGCCGCGCAGGATGAACGGGAAGACCGTCGTGACGAGTTCGGCACCCGACGCGTTGCCCGACGAGGCCACGGCCGCCCCGATCCGCAGCGTCCGCAGGGCGTACGGCAACGTCGCCGCACCGACGGTGTCAACCGCGCCGGCCCACCGCTCGCGCTCTAGCGGTCGGCCGGGCGCGGTCACCTCGTCACGCGTCAGGAAGCCCGCGGCGCCAAGGTCGCGCAGGCGGTCGTGCTCCTCGGTCTTGCCCGTCGCCGCCCATGCCTCGTGGCCGCGCGACGCGAGGATCGCGACGGCCGCCGAGCCCACGCCGCCCGAGGCGCCCGTCACCAGCACCGGGCCGCCGCCCGGCCGCAGGCCGCGCTCCTCGAGGGCCGCCACGCTCATCGCCGCGGTGAACCCCGCCGTGCCGATCTCCATCGCCTCGCGCGGTGAGAGCGCCTTCGGCAGAGGCACTGCCCAGGCGGACGGGACGCGCGCCAGCTCGCCGAACCCGCCATGGCGGGCGACGCCGATGTCGTACCCGTGCGCCAGCACCGCGCTGCCGACCGGGAACGCGGCGTCGTCAGACTCGACGACGGTGCCCGCGAGGTCGATGCCCGGGATCAGCGGGTAGGCCCGGGCCACCTTGCCGTCCTCGCGCGCGGCTAGGCCATCCTTGAAGTTCACGCCCGACCACGTGACGTGGACGGTCACCTCGCCCGGCGGGAGGTCGCGGGTGCTGACGTCCCGGACGCCGCGGCTGAAGATGCCGCCCTGGGGCTTGTCGACGACGAAGGCGCGGAACGTGTTGGGCAGGTTGGACATGGGATGCTCCTATGTCAAGCGGCCGCCGCGAGGGCTGCCCGCGGGGTCGCCCGGAGGCGCTCATCGTGACGCATCCGGCGGTAGATCTCGTCGCTGATCCGGCGCTTCAGCGCCCGGATCGCCT
>JAJYMP010000580.1 GCA_021786915.1 Chloroflexota bacterium | reverse complement strand
GACCGGCGACCCGCAGGCAGCGACCAGCACCAAGGCGGCCACGATCGGCCGTACCCCGCTCGGCAGCTGCTTCACGGCAACAGGGTGCCCGGGCGCGGCCGGCCGGTCAATCGGCCGGGAGGGCCTGAAGGTTGAGAAAACTTCGCCGCGCGGACCCTTGCGGGTGACAGCGGACGCGAGCAGCATCCCCCATACCGAAGGAGGTGTTCGGTGGCGACCATCGAGCTGGTCCGGGGGAGCTCGGTCAGGAGCGAAGGCGTCGGCGCGCTCGAGCGGCGCGCCTTGGCCCTCTGGCCCCGCCTCGACCGCACAGCCCTCCGCCGATGCCACAACGACGCCCGCCGGATTGCGGCCCTCGTGGCACGGCGCACGACGATGCCGCCAGAGGCGATCTTCAACGTCCTGACGATGCCTCGCGTCGAGGACGGCGACATCGATACCTGGTTCGGCTGAGACCCGAGCAACCCTGCAGCCGGGGGCATGATCGCCCACAGCACGATGCAGGCAGGTCACACGTCGCGCCCGACCCGAGCCGAGGCGCACGCCTGAAACTGCAGGGAACCGCCGCCTGACTCGGCTGCCCTAAGCCCGCGCCACCGCCACCAGCGTCGCTGCGACCAGGCCAGCGAACGCGAGGCCGGCCGCCCCGACGATCACGAGGGCCGCCCAGGCCGGCACCACGAGCGCGGGCACCGACGCCGGGCCCCACAGGATCGTGCCCGTGGCGACGCCCGCGACGCCCGCGACGACGCCCGCCCACGCGAGGGCCCGGTCGCTCCGGCTGAACGCGTCTGTCCGATACGATGTGCGGGCGGCAGACGCACCGTAGCCCCGGGCCTCCATCGAGATGGCGAGCCGGCCCACACGCTCGAAGGCGGACACGAACACGGGCAGGAGCGCAGGCACCAGGGCGCGTGCGCCGCTCGCCCGCATCCCTCGCGCACGCTGGGCATCGAGCACGACCGCGAGCTCGCGCTGGAGCAGCGGGACGAGCTCCATCGTGGTCGCGAGCAGCAGGGCCACGGGGTGCGGCACACGCAGCCGCCGGAGCGCGCCGAAGAGGTCCGCGGGGCGGGTGGTCACCAGCAGCACGACCCCCGCCGACTCGATCGCCAGCAGGCGCGAGACGTAGGCGACCCCCCGTCCGAGCGCCTCGGCGGTGATCGTCACCGTCCCCACTCGCGCGACCTCCGTGCAGCCGACGCCGCACACGCCCGGCGCCGCCGCCTGCAGCACCACGATCGACGCGGCCAGGGGCCCGAGCAGGCGCATGGCCCGCCACATCCGCCCCCCGACGCCAGCCGAGACGGCCAGCGCGACGCCCCCCGCGAACACGAGCAGCAGCGGGACCGGGTGGAGCGTGGCCAGCGCGAACGCCAGCGCGGCCGCCAGCCACGCCACCTTCGCCACGGCGCTCCGCCGGTGGAGCCAGGACGAACCATGCGCGTACGCGAACGGCGAGGCGGTGACGGTCATGGCGGCCCCCCGTCAGCGGTCGTGGCCGGCGCGTCGGCCGAATCCGCTTCACGGGGTCTCGGCGCCGGCTCCGGACCCGCCGCCCGCAGCACGGCCACGGCCTCGTCGATCGACACCGGGGGCCACGGCTCCGGCCCGCGCGGGGCAAGCGCGAGCGCGACACGGGTGACCTCCGGCGGCTCCAGCCCCGCGAGCGCCAGCAGCTGCACGTCGGCGAAGACCGATCGGATGGGGCCGTCAGCGACCACCCGGCCCATGTCCATCACGACCAGCCGCGAGGCCACGCGGCCGAGGAACCCCATGTCATGGGAGGCGACCAGCACCGCCGTCCCCTCCTCCCCCGCCGCGGCCCGGATCCTCCCCTCGATGACCCCCGCCAGTCGCAGGTCCGCACCCGTCGTGGGCTCGTCGAGCACCAGCACGCGCGGGCGCATCGCGAGCACCGCCGCGAGCGCCACGAGCTTGCGCTCGGCGCGGCCCAGTCGGAGCGGGTGGCGGGTGAGCAGCCCGTCGATCTCGAGCGCCTGCGCCAGCTCGCGCACCCGTTCGCCGATCCGCGCCTCGGACATGCCGAGCGCCCTGGGTCCGAGGGCCAGCTCCTCGGCCACGGTGCCCGCGAACAGCTGGTGGGCCGGGTCCTGGAAGACAGACCCGACGTGCGCA
Organism: Chloroflexota bacterium; assembly: GCA_021786915.1. Next base: position 8,778 of record JAJYMP010000580.1, on the reverse strand, counting down.
GCCAGCGTTCGGACCGGGTGGGCGGCCGTGTCCATCCCGTCCACGCTGATCCGGCCATGCCCAGGCCGGATCAGGCCGTTCACGAGCCGACCCAGGGTGGTCTTGCCGCTCCCGTTGGCACCGACGATGCCGAGCACCTCGCCTCGGGCCGCCCGCAACGTGATCCCGGCGACGGCCGGGCGGTCCGAGCCCGGGTAGCTGTAGGTGACGTCGCGGACGTCGAGGACGGCGTGGGCCGCGGATTCGGGGGCCCTCTCTCGCGCCGGGCCTGCTGCGCTCCGCAGCTTCAGGCGCCGGGCAAGGTCCGGCCCCGCGGTGGGGATCGGCGGCACCAGCCCCAGCGCCGCGCCCAGCGCGGCGGCATCGGTTGCTCGGACGCCGTGCAGGCGAAGGGTCCCGGGCGAGCCGAGGACGACCTCCGGGGCTCCATCGGCCACCACCCGGCCGCCGTCGAGCACCACGACCCGTGTCGCATCCCGTGCGATCCCGGCCGGGTCCTGGTCCGCCACGACCACCGTCACGCCGTGCTCGCGGTTCAGCCGCCGCACGATGCCGTACAGCGACCGGCGCCCAGCCGGGTCGAGGTTCGCCGAGGGCTCGTCGAGGACCAGGATCGACGGCCCGGTCACGAGCGCACAGCCGATCGCGAGCCGCTGCTGCTCTCCGCCGGAGAGCGTGGCCGGATCACGGCCCTCGAACCCGGCCAGGCCCACCGCGAGCAGCGCGGCGGCGATCCGCGCGTCCATCTCCTCACGCTGCACGCCGAGGTTCTCGAGCCCGAACGCGACCTCGTCGGCGACGGTCGCCTGGGTGGTCGCGAGCCCGGGGTCGTCGAACACGAGGCCCACCTGGCCCGCCTGGTCGGGCACGGGAACGGTGCGCGGGTCGCGGCCGAGGACCGAGATGGTCCCGCTCGCCTGGCCGCGGACCAGCTGCGGCACCACCCCGTCGAGCGCGGTCAGGAGCGTCGTGGCACCCGCGCCCGTGGCGCCCAGGACGCCCAGGTACTCGCCGGACCGAACCTCGAGCGTAACGTCGGCCAGAGCCGGCCGATCCGACCCGGCGTGGCGGAAGCCGAAGCCGGCCAGGGCGATGACGGGCCCGCGCGGCTCAGCCACGGCCTGCGCCTGCGGCCGATCAGCCGTGGGGCAGGGCCATCGCCACGAGCACCAGCGCCACCCCGATGGCGAGGCCGCCGCTCGTCATCGCGAGGGTGCCGAACCGAGACTGCGCGGGCAGGCGCAGGCCGGCAACGCTCGTCCCGGGCAGCGCTCGGACGAGGGCGAGCCCCACCGACCCGGTGAGGACCTTGTCCGCCAGGTTGCTCTCGATGTTGCTGAGGAACACGGCCGGTCCCTGGTCGAGCCCGGCCAGCTGCGCGGCGAACGTGATCGCGTCCGAGGCGCTCCCCGTGGCCCCGCCGTAGAGGAACAGGACAATGGGCGACGCCACGATCGCGGAGACCACGGCCACGACCAGGCCGAGCGCGAAGAACGTGATCGGCGAGCGGCCCATGCCGAACCCGCGGATCCCGTAGCCCCACAGCAGGGCGACCACGACGCTCACGATGGCGAACGGCCACGTGCCCGGGTCGAACGTCAGCGACGCCGTGAGGTTGTAGGTGACGCCGGCGGCCGCGCCCCACCACGGGCCGAGGAGCACGGCCGCGACGAAGGTGCCGATGGTGTCGAGGTAGACGATCGGGATGGCCAGGGCCTTCGCCGTGAAGCCGCCGAACACGTTCAGCGCGGCGCACAGCGCGACGATCATCACCGCCTGCGTCAGGCTGGCGTCGTCGGGCAGCCGCCGCGACACACTGACCGCCATCCGATCCTCCGTCTCACCGCTTGAGGCCCGCCGCCCGCGGGCGCAGGCCCCAACCATACCGGCTCGCAACGGCCGACGGGGAACGGGCCGCCACCCGCCCGGCCCCAGCCGCCGACGAACCGCACCTCGCCCCAGCTTGTCGCGGTTGATGTCCGTCCCGTTGCCCAGCAGCGCGAAGGGGTCGAGGCAGGACGGCGCCGTGTCGATCGCGGCAGGTGTCGTGTCGTTGCAACCCGTGCCCGCCTCTCGGCGAACGTCATCCCACGATCGGGGGGATTGCCCGGGGCGAGATAATGGAGTCCTCCAAACCTCCTCCGTGCATGGGCGTTCCGGGAGGCATCGGGGTGATGTCGATGCGATCGGCCTTGAGCCTGGGCTCGCGGCGGCGCTGGACTCTGGCGCGCCGATTGACTGCGAGCGAAGACGCATCGCGCGGTGTCTTGAATCCGGTCAGCCGCCCTCGCGCGGGCAACATCTCGAGCGACACCCGAGCTGGCTGCTGACGGCGGTCCGGGGGCGCGAGCCACGGAACCGCCAGTCTCGAGGGGCTGACTGGTGTCAGCCCCCCAGGCAGAACCATCGCGGGCCGCCGTCCACGGACATGGCGGCCCGTTGTCGTGTGCCGACGGGTCATTCCTGCGACCCTTCGCCGTGCGAGACGCAAGTAGACTCGCACTATGATTCCCTCCCCCGGCGACCAGCCGGACGTGCGCCCGGCCACGCCCGACGAGGCTGCCGATCCGCGCCGGATGCATGCCGCCAACCAGGTCGCGTGGGACGAGGCCGCCGAGGACTACGAACGTCGGCTGGGGGGCTCGATCGAACGCCTTCGCGCTGGGCGGCCCTCGCTCCTGCCGGTCGAGCTCGACCTGATCGGCGACCTGCACGCCCGCTGCGACCACGCCATCCACGTCCAGTGCGCGGGCGGTGAGGACACGCTCTCGCTGTGGCTGGCGGGCGCGGCGCGGGTTACCGGCATCGACTTCAGCCCCCGGATGCTCGACCTCGCGAGGCGGCTGGCGGCGGCGGTCGGCGCCCCGGCGACGTGGGTCCGGGCCGACGTGCTGGACCTGCCCCACGAGCTCGACGCCACCGCCGACCTCGTCTACACCGGGCGCGGGTCGATCATGTGGGTGCAGGACCTGGACGCATGGGCGGCCGGCCTCGCGCGCCTGCCTCGCCCCGGGGGCCGGCTGGTGCTGTTCGAGGGGCACCCCGCCGAGTGGCTCTTCGACGGCGACGGAGAGGGCGGCTGGCTGCTGACCGAGTACGACTACTTCGCGGGGCCCGAGGCGTCGCGCGGCTGGTCCCCGGCCTACATCGAGCGCCTCTCGCTCCCCGACGATGAGCAGGCGTGGAAGTTCGCGAGGGCGTGGACGCTGGGCGAGGTCGTTACGGCGCTGCTCGGCTCGGGACTGCGGGTGGAGACCGTGACCGAGCACCCGGTGGACTGGTACGGCGGCCACCGCGACGTCCATCCCGCCGAGCGGGGCCGCCTCCCCCTGTCGTTCTCGGTGACCGCGACCCGCCCGTGACTGTACAGGGTCGATGATCCGACCGGACAGCGGCCGATCCGGCGACCTGCGGCCGCAGCGCGAGCGACACGAGGACGAGGCTGCCACGACGCCGGTCGATGCCCGGAGGCGGAGCGGGAGTGGCCGGGCATCGGGCAAGGATGCCAGAGGCAAGGGCGCGCGCCCCGAGAGCTTGCCCCAGAGCTGCGACCTCGGGCTTGACGCCGACGGCCCATCGGACCAGCATCGCGTTGTGGACGACGACGAGGACCTCGACCCTCGAGAAGCTGCCCGGGTCAAGCGCCGTGACCACGAGGCCGAAGCCGAGCGCCGCGAGCTCCTGCGCCCCGGCATGGGCAAGGTGTACAAGCAGATCGCTGACACCTGGGAGCGCGAGGCGACGCGCCCGCCGAAGACCGAGCCGAGGCACAAGAACCCGCGAGACTAGGCGGCGGCCGCGCGGGCCTGCGGCTGGAGGCTGCTGATCCCGCCGAGAGCCCCCGCCCGAACCCCTCCGCGGGTGTTGGCGCAGCCCCACCAAACAGCCGCCAGCCGCCGGCCCGTGGTGGCTGCGCGCCACCAACGTCGCGCGGAGCGAGGATTGTGGCCCCAAGTGTTGGCGCGGGGCCATCGATGTCGCCTCGTCGGGGCCGAGCGGCCCCAGGTGTTGGCACCGGGCCACCATTCCGCACCGAATCCGCCGAGCGTGGGGCGTTCCGCGCCGATTTGGTGGTGCTGCGCCACCGCGCGACCGATGCCGCGGGAACGTCGACCGCCGGCCACGACACCCTCTAGCGGAGTGGATCGCTGCCATGTCTTCGCAGACGATCCCGGCGCAGGTCCGCGCAGCGGACACGACGACGGCTAGCCCGTCGACGGTGATAGCGTCGAGGGGTGCAGTCCCAGGACCTCCCGCCCTCGTATCGCGCTGTCCTCAGCATCCCGTCGATGGGGCGGATCCTGCTGGGCATGGTGATCAGTCGGATTGCGGCGAGCATGCTGGGCGTCGCGCTCGTGCTGTTCACCCTCGAGCGGTTCCACTCGCCAGGGCTGGCCGGCCTCGTCACGTTCGCGAGCGTCACGCCGGGGCTGCTCGTCGCGCCGATCGTGGGCGCACTGCTGGACCGGCACGGCCGTGCCCGCCTCATCGTCATCGACCAGGCGACGGCCTTCGCGTCACTGGTCCTGGTCGCGATCCTCTCGTTCACGAACCAGCTCACGCCGGCGCTCCTGCTGCTGATCACCGCCCTGACCGGGCTGACGAACCCGCTGTCCAACGTGGGGCTGCGCACGCTGTTCCCGCTCATCGTGCCGCGCCGCCTCTGGGAGCGCGTGAACGCCATTGACTCCAACGGGTACGTCGTGGCCACCCTCATCGGGCCGCCGGCCGCGGGCGTGCTCGTGCAGACGCTGGGCGGCCCTGCGGCGCTCCTCATCATCGCGTCGCTGTACGCCGTGGCGGCGGTGGTCATCATCGGCGTGAAGGATCCGCCCGGCTCGACGTCGTCCGAGGGCCGCCTGCTGGTCAACGCCTGGGAGGGCCTGCGCTACACCCTGCGGAACCGGACGCTGCTGGGACTCGGCGTGGGCCTGGCGGTCCTCAACCTGGGTGGCGGGATCATCTCGATCGTGCTGCCGGTGCTGCTGCTCACCAGCCTGCACCTCGGCGGCAGCGTGGTGGGCGGCGTGTGGGCGATCATGGGCGTGACCGGCGGGATCGGCGCGCTGGCGGCCGGCCGATGGCGGATCGCCGGGCTCGAGCGCACCATCCTGACGCTGGGCATGGCGGGCTATGCGTTCACCGGCGTGTTCGTGCTCGTCTCCCCCACTCTCGCGGTGATCATCATGACCGTCGCGCTCCAGGGACTGATCAACGGCCCGATGGACGTCGCGCTGTTCACGCTCCGCCAGCGCCGAACCGACCCGGCCTGGCTCGGCCGCGCGTTCGCGGTGTCGATGTCGCTCAACTTCCTCGGCTACCCGATCGGCGCGGCCATCGGCGGCCAGCTGGTGACGATCAGCCCGAGCGTGGCGATTGCGGTCTCGATCGCGATCACCGCATCGTCGGCGCTGTTCACCTGGGTGCTCGTCCCGCGCCGCGCGCCCACGTTCGACGTGGGCGCCTGAGGCTGCAGCCGGCCGGCTCAGCGTGCGCGGCGGTCCGGGTCAGGCTCGCGTCGCGATCCCTGTGAACGTGCCGTCCGCATCGCGGACCATCTCCCGGACCTCCACCACGGCCGCGGGGTCCATCGGGCCGTAGACGTGCGGGAAGCGCTGCTCCGCATCGTCGAATCGCCACGGGCTCCCGGTGGCGTCGAGGTCCACGGTCAGGACCAGGAACGCCTGCGGGTCGTCGCGGTAGAAGCGGTTCGCGGTGGCGACCATCGCCTCGTCGCCGTCGGTGCAGTGGATGAACCCGTCCTCCGAATACGCGGCGGGCAGGTACGAGGCGACCGCCTTGCGCCCCTCCCAGAACGCCGCGGGCACCATGTGGAGCGTCGTTCGGCTCACGCCTCGTCCAAGGTTGCGGGCTGGTCCACGCTGACCCAGCGCCGGTCCACCAGCAGGTGGATCAGCGTCGGCCCGGACGCGGCCAGGGCCGTCCGCAGCGCGGGCTCGAACGCCGCGTCCGTCTCCACGCGCACGCCTCGCGCCCCGCAGGCGCGGGCCACGGCGGCGAAGTCTAGGGGCCCGAGATCCGTCCCGGGCGACGTGGGGCTGCCGCGCTGCTGCTGGTGGTCGCGGATCATCCCGTAGCGCTCGTTGTCGAACACGAGCGCCACGACATGGGCGCCCTCGCGCACCGCCGTCTCGAACTCGGCCAGGGTCATGCCCATCCCGCCGTCCCCGACGAGTGCGACCACGCGCCGCTCGCGGTGGACGACCGCCGCCGCCAGCGCCGCCGGGAAGGCGTAGCCCATCGCGCCCGAGGTGGGCCCGAGGAAGGTGCCGGGCCGACGGAAGCGGAAGCCGCGCGCGGCCCAGCCCCCGAACGCGCCGGCGTCGGTGGTGACGATGGCGTCCTCGGGCAGCAGGCGTCGCAGCTCGGCGACGACCTTGCCGGGGTTCACGCCCGGACCGCTCCACGGGTGCTGGTCGACGACGCTCGCCGCCTCGTAGGCCGCGCGGTCCGCGGCGTTGTGCCGGTCGCGCGCGGCAACGGGCTCGGCGAGCAGGGCCGCGTCCTTGAGGCGGGCGGTGGCGGCGCGCAGGAAGGCGCGGGCGTCCGCGCGGATCGAGAGTGCAGGCGCCGGCGAATCGCCGACCGCCTCCGTCCGCGGCTCCGCGTCGATGTGGATCCAGTGCTGGCCCGGCGCCGGCAGCTGGTAGCCGGCGGTCGTCGGCTCGGACAGCCGCGACCCGATCACGACCAGCACGTCGGCCGCCGCGACGCGCTCGCGGACGGTTGCCGGGCTGCCGAAGCCGGTCATGCCCAGGTACAGCGGGTGGTCGTTGGGGATGACGTCGCCGCGCCGCCAGCTCGACACGACGGGCACGTGCAGCAGCTCGGCGAGGCGCACGAGGTCGTTCGAGCAGCGGGCGCGCAGGACCCCGGCCCCGGCGAGGATCAGCGGGCGCTCCGCGCCCGCAAGGGCGTGCAGCACGGCGGTCACGTCGGATCGCGCGGGAGCCTCGGGGTGCGGGCGGACCACGGGGACCATCGTTCCCTCGGGGAGCACGAGGTCCAGGGCGTCCTCTGGCAGGGCGAGCAGCGCAGGGCCGGGACGTCCCTCCAGGACCGACTTCACGGCGGCCTCGAGCGTGGCGGCGGCCGTCTCCGCGTCGTCGATTCGGCCCGCCCACTTGGCGAGCCGCCCGATCGTGCCGACGAGATCGACCTCCTGGAAGGCCTCACGACCGCGGATGCCGCGGTCCACGTCTCCCACCAGCGCGAACATGGGCGTGGAGTCCGCGGTGGCGGTGTGGATGCCGATGGCCAGGTTGGCGGCGCCGACGGCACGGGTCCCGAGGCAGGCGGCGGGGCGTCCGGTCAGCTGGCCGTAGGCCTCGGCGGCCATGGCGGCCGCGCCTTCGTGGTGGGTGGCGATGACGCGGATTCCCGCGGCGGCGAACGCGTCGAGGACCGGCAGGAAGCTCTCGCCGGGGACCGTGAACGCGAGGCGGACGCCAGCGGCGCGAAGGGTGGCGGCGATCAGCTCGGCGACCGTGGTCGGCTCGGCGCGGGCGGGCTCCGTCTCAGCGCCCTCGCCAGAGGCGACCTGCCCCCCAGCCTCGGCGCTGAGCTCCCCCGCATCTGCGGACTCGCCCGCCGCGACGACATCCTCGTCCGCCGGCGGCCCGTCGGACTCGGCGGCCGCGGCGTCCTCGTCGGCCGCTGGCGGCGCGTCGGCGCTCGGGGCTTCGGCCGGCTCGGCGCCCACGGCCTTCGCGACGCCCTCGGCAGAATCGTCGACGAACGCGGGCTCGGCTTCCGGGCTTGCAGGCTGTCGTGCCCAGGCGGCCGATTCGGCCTCGTCAACGGGCTCCGCAGCGGCGTCACCGGCAACCGCGGCGCCATCGGCATCGACGGCGTCCTCGGTCAGGCCAGCCGGGGCAATCCCCGGCTCCTCGTCCCGCTCGGCCTGTCGCTCCTCGACATGCCCTTCGCTCTCCGACATCGCGACCTCCTGGCCGGCGGGGACGGCGGTCCGTCCGGCGCCGGGGCGTTTGGGGGGTTGGCAGCGCGCGCTACCTCGTTGGAATGGCGGCTCCGGCGAACATCGCCGCGACAAGCCCGGCGACCACCACGAACGCGACGATGATCATCACCGTGCGGGCCGACTTGGCTCCCGGCATCCGGCTCCTCCTAGCGGTAGTTCTCGAATTGCAGAGGCACGGCCTCGTCGAGCTCCCGAAGGCGAACGATCACCCGCTGCAGCTCGTCCTTGCTCTTGCCCGCGACGCGGACGGCGTCGCCCTGGACCCTCGGCTGGACCTTGGGGAACTCGTCCCGGATCAGCTTGACGATCTTGCGCGCCAGGTCGTCCGAGAGGCCGCGTCGCAGCGGGATCTCCTGGCGGACCTTGTTGCCGCCGGCCGGCTCCACCTTTCCCCAGTCGAAGATCTTGAGCGAGAGGTTGCGCCGCACGGCTTTCGATTCGATGAGGTCGCGAACGGCCCGTGCCCGCATCTCGCTGTCGGTCACCAGGACGAGCTGGCCCTTCTCCTGCGTCAGCTCGACGTGGGCGCCCTTGAAGTCGTAGCGCTGGACGATCTCGCGCCGGACCTGGTCCAGCGCGTTCCGCAGCTCCTGCTCGTCGAAGTCCGACACCACGTCGAACGAGACCTCGCCCGCCATCGGCGCTCCCTTCAGCCCGCGCGCTACTCGCGGCCCTCCGCCCTCCAGGCGGCCTTCCGGGCCAAGCGGGCGGCCCGCGCCGGCCCCGGTGCGCTCGCGGAGCTCTCCCAGGAGGAGTCGCGGCTCAAGGGGGAGCTC
>JAJYMP010000603.1 GCA_021786915.1 Chloroflexota bacterium | reverse complement strand
CCAAGGCGATGCGCACCGCGCGCCGGCTCCAGTTCGGCACCGTCTGGATCAACGAGCACTTCACGCTCGCGTCCGAGACCCCGCACGGCGGCGTCAAGGAGTCGGGCTGGGGCAAGGACGGCTCGATGTACGCGCTCGAGGACTACACGACGGTCAAGCACATCACCGTGAACACGGGGATCTGATCGTTTGCGTCGCCGGCCCGCATGAGCCGGCCTCGAGCCGACGCGGGAGCTGCATGACGGTCGATCGCGCCCGCATCGCGGCCGCCGTCGGCGCCCTGGACCTCGACGCGCTCGCGCAGCGCCGATGGTTCGCGCACAAGAGCGAGACGATCGCGTCGGCGCGCCTCGCGCACGCCTTCGCCCTGGCGCCCACGCTCGCGCTCGCGCTCGTGGACCTGCGGGTGGGGGAGGGCCCGGGCCGCGTCGAGCGGTACGCCGTCCCGTTCGTGGAGGGCGGCGACCACGCGATCCGCGAGGCGCACGAGGGCGACGGCGTCTGGCGGGCGCTCGCGGCGGCGATGGCCGAGGGCCGGACGATCCCCGCGCTCGGCCGCGACCCGGGGACCGGCGCCGCGGCGATGGGCGCCGGCGTGGACGCGGCGCTGGTCTGCCGCCCCTCGCCAGGCCTCGCGGCACTGTGGCCCGGGGGCGCCGAGGCATTGGCCGACGCCGACGAGGCCGCCCTGGCGCGCGACCAGTCGAACACCTCGGTCGTGCTGGGCGGGACGCTGCTGCTCAAGGCCTACCGCCGCATCCAGCCCGGGCTCAACCCGGACCTCGAGCTCACGGCGTTCCTGTCCGAGGAGGCCGAGTTCCCGGGCGTGCCGCGGCTCGCGGGTTGGGCCGAAGTGGTCACGCGCGACGGCGGCGCCGCGACGCTCGGGATGCTCCAGGCGTTCATCGCCCGCGCCGAGAACGCGTACGAGGCCACCGCGGAGCACCTCGCGGCGCTGATCGAGGAACCGGGCGCCGTGAGCCTCGAGGCCTCGACCGGCCTTGCCGAGGACCTCGGCACCCTCATCGCCGGGCTCCACGCTGCACTCGCCGCGCCGCCTCGAGAGGCCGCCGACCTGGCGCCCCGGGCCGCGACCCACGATGAACTCAAGGCGTGGCGGCTCGAGGCCCACCGCCGGCTGAACCAGGCGGTCCATGACGTCGCGGCCGTGGACGCGGACCTGGCCGAGGAGCTCCGGGACTCCGGCGCCCAGATCGCCGCCCGCGCGTCGCGCTTCGAGGCCGTGGTGGCGCCGCCGCTCGTCATGCGCATCCACGCCGACCTCCACCTCGGCCAGGTGCTGCTCGCGGACGATGGCTACCGGGTCGTCGACTTCGAGGGGGAGCCGCTGCGCCCGATCGAGGAGCGGCGTCGTCTCGACTCGCCCCTGCGCGACGTGGCCTCGATGCTGCGCTCGCTGGACCACGTGGCGCGATCGGCGCAGCGCCGGGCCGAGCGGCGACACCGCGGGCCCATCGAGCGCCCCGGCCTCGACGTCGACGACTGGATCGAACGGGCTCGGGAGCGGTTCCTCGCGGCGTACGCTGCTGGCCTGCGCCACGAGGCGTCGTCGATCGTCCTGGACCGCGACCTGCTCGACGCCTTCGAGGTCGCCAAGGAGTGCTACGAGTTCAGCTATGCGGCGAGCGTCCTGCCGTCGTGGCTGTGGGCGCCCAGGGACGGCATGCGGTGGCTCCTGGCGCATGGCGAGGGCTGAATGGACGAGCTCCGGGCACGTGTCCCGCGTCGTGACGAGGTGTCTGTGGAGGACACCCTCAACAGCCTGGCCGAGCTGACCGCCGCCGTCCCGGCTCAGGGGGTTCTCCGTCGATGGACATCGTCCGCACCCCGCAACCCGACGTCAAGGGCCCGGCAGCGGCCAAACCCGCGACTGGCAGGGAAGGGCGGACGGCCTGACCGCCAGGGCTGAGGGCACCCTCTCGCGCCGCGTGTCCGTGGCGACGCATGTCCCCCGCGGGTCGCGGCCCTGCCGACACGCCGAGATTCGGACGGTGTGCTCGACCGACGGCCTGGTCGCCTCCATGACCGGCGGCCCCCATCTCGGGGGCAGTCGGCCCTGCCGCGGGATCCCACCAAACCCGCTAAGATCGCGGGAGGTTCAATGCGATTTGGTAGATTTGGGAGGTTCGGACCACCGATGGCGTCGCCGGCGAGCGCGAAGGACCCCGACTGGGTGTCGCTCACCGAGGCGTGCCGGGTGCTCGGCGTCTCCCCGTCCACCGTCCGCCGCTGGGGCGATTCCGGGATGGTCAGGACCTTCCTCACCCCCGGTGGCCACCGACGCTTCTCGCGCGCCGGCCTCGAGGCGATCCTGCCCAGCCGCCCGACCAGCCGGCCGTCCCTCACCGACCTCGGGGAAACGCCGGGACGCCTGGCGCGCGGCTATCGGAGCACCTCCGACGACACGCCGCTCCGGATGCCCTGGGTCTCCGAGCTCGGCGAGGCCGCGCGCGAGCGGTTCCGCGGCCATGGGCGGGGCATCGTCGCGTCGCTGATCGCGGCGCTCGACGCCGAGGACCCTGCCCGCCGTGCGGAGCTCCTGCGCGCAGCGGAGGACTCGTGCGCGCACTACGGGCGCCTGGCCGCGGGCGAGTCCCTGAGCGCCTCGATGACCGCTGACATCTTCCTCCGCTTCCGACGCCCGTTCCTCGACGAGCTCGCGTCGGTCGCGCGGCGCCGGGAGTTCGACGCCACCGGCACCACCACGCTCATCGCCGAAGCCAACGCCGCCCTCGACGGCCTCCTCGTCGCCACGCTGCGCGGCTGGGAGGCCGCGACGCTCGGCGGGACCCGTCGCGCGAAGCGTGCGGCCTCATCACCCAGTTGACCAACGGAGAACCGTCCGACGTGAACGTCCCCCGCGCCGCCCTGGAGCTCACAGCCCTCGTCGTGCACGCTCGCGCGGTCGAGAGCGATGAGCGGGAGGCATTCGGCTGGGCCGCCATGCGGATCGCGCACGACCCCCGGGCGATCCTCCTGCGGACCTGCCACCGCGTCGAGCTCTACTACGTCAACTCCCAATCCCGCGACCTCCGGGCGCTCACCCCGCCGGATCTCCCCGACGGCGGGGTGCGCCTGGAGGGCCTGGCGGCCGCGCGGCACCTGCTGACCGTGGCCGCCGGCCTGGACTCCGTGGTGGTGGGCGAGGACCAGATCCTCCACCAGCTCCGGGAGTGCCTGTCGGACCGCAAGGTGCCCGGCGCCGAGGGCTGCCCGGTGGACATCGGGACGCACGCGCCCGACGCGCTCGAGCTGGACCCGGTCATCGAGCGGCTGTTCCAGGTGGCGCTCCACCTCGGCCGTGAGACCCGAGCATGGCGGGAGGGCCCGCCGCGCTCCCTGGGGGATGTGGCCACAGACCGGGTGGCGCTCACTACGGGTGCGCTCCTGGGCAAGCGCGTGCTGGTGGTGGGAGCGGGCCGAATGGCGCGCCTCGCCGCGCTGTCCGCATCGCGGCAGGGTGCCCGCGTGCTGGTCGCGAACCGGAGCCCAGAGCGCGCGGCAGCGCTGGCCTGGGACGCGAACGGGGAGCCCGCTCCATTCGGGCCGGAGGCGCCGCTGCCCGAGGTGGACGCGATCATCCCCGCGATCGCGGCGCAGTGGCAGCTCTCGCCCGAGGCCCGCGAGGCGCTCCTCGAGGGCACGATGCCCGTTGTGGACCTGTCCTCGCCGCCCGCGCTCGACCCGGACTTCCGCGCGGCGCTCGGCGAGCGCTACACCTCGGTCGACGACCTCGCCCGCAGCCCCCAGGACCAGATCCGCGCGCGACTCCGCAACCGGCTCGAGAAGGCGATCGACGCGGCGGAGGCGCAGTTCGCGAGCTGGGTCCAGACCCGCGCGAGTGTTCCGGCGATCCAGGCCCTCAGCGACATCGCCGAGAGCCGCCGCGCCGAGGAGCTGGAGCGCCTGTTCCGCCGCCTCGACCTCGACGAGCATGAGCGCGAGCTGGTCGAGCAGATGAGCCACCGCCTCGTGGCCGGGCTGATCCACGGTCCGCTGGCGTCGCTGCGCGAGGACGCGTCGGGCGACCTCGACCGCGCCGCCCGCGCCCTGTTCTCGCTGTGAGGGCGGAGCTCCCGTGACCCGAACCCTGCGCATCGGCACCCGCGGCAGCGATCTCGCGCTCGTCCAGGCGCGCTGGGTGGCCGCGCGCCTCGCCGAGCATGGCGTCGCGACGGAGATCGAGATCATCCGGACCGAGGGCGATGAGCGGCCCGTGGACACTGCGTGGGGCGAGGGCGCGTTCGTGGCCCGGATCGTCGCCGCGCTGGTCGAGCGGCGCGTGGACCTCGCGGTGCACTCCGCGAAGGACGTCCCCACGACGGAGCCCGACCTCCTGGTCATCGCCGCCTACCCGCCCCGAGAGGACCCCCGCGACGCGCTGGTCTGCCGGGTCCGCGGCACCACGCTCGCCACGCTCCCGCACGGAGCGCGGGTGGGCACCGACAGCCCGCGACGGGTCGCCTTCCTGCGGGCCATCCGCCCGGACCTCGAGCTCCACCCGCTCCACGGCAACGTGGACACGCGCCTCGCCAAGCTCGACCGCGGGGATTCCGATGCCCTCGTCCTCGCCGTGGCCGGGCTGACGCGGCTGGGGCGGGCCGACCGGATCGACGAGGTGCTCCCGTCAGCCGTCGTGCCGTCGGCGCCCGGCCAGGGCTCGCTGGCCCTTCAGGTGCGGGCCGGGGACGAGGAGGCGATCGCGGCCGTCGGGCTGCTGGATGACCCGGCGACCCGGGCGGCCGTTGAGGCCGAGCGGGCCCTGCTGGCCGGGACCGGCGGCGGCTGCCGGTCGCCCATCGGGGTCATCGGGACGGTGGACGGCGACATCCTGACGATCCTGGCCGCTGCGGCGCGAACGTGGACGCCCGAGCCTGGCGCACCGGTGATCCCCGCCCGGGTCGGCTGGGTCCGGGGCCGCGCGCCGGTCGCTGAGCGCATCGACCTCGCCCAGCGGATGGCCCACAGAGTGGTGGCGCTCCGTGCCGGCCCGCGCGTGCTCGTGGCGAGGCCCGCGGGTCGTGGCGCAGACCTGCTCGTGGGTCTGGGCGCCCGCGGGATCGACGCCGTCCAGGTGCCTGCGATCGACTTCCGGCCGACGCTGGAGGGCGGGTCCCTCGACGCCGCCCTGTCTACCGCGGAGCCGGCCGACTGGGTGGCCCTCACGTCCGCCAACGCCGCCCGTGCCGTCCTCGACGCCGTCACGCGCGTGGGGTTGGAGCCGCTCATGCTCCGCTGGGCCGCGGTGGGCGAGGCGACCGCCGAGGCCCTCCGCGAGGCGGGGATCCCCGACGTCTTCCTGCCGTCCGCCGCCAACGGCGCCACGCTCGCCCGCGAGCTGCCGATCCACCCCCGCGACCGCGTCCTCGTCCCCCGCGCGGACATCGCGGAAGGCGTGGTCGCCGACACCCTGCGGGAGCGCGGCGTCCACGTGACCGACGCCGTCGCGTACGAGACCGTGGAGGCGCCCGACGCCTCGCGCCCCCTGTTGGCCGCCGCGCTCGACGACGGCCCGGTTGACGCGCTCATCCTGACCAGCGGGTCCACCGCGCGCGGCCTGCTGGCCCTGGCCGACGGCGACGCCCGGGCCCGCCTCGCGGCCACGCCCGTCATCGCCGCGGGCGCCTCCACCGCTGCGGCCGCGCGCGCAGCCGGCTACGAGACCGTGCTGACGGCCCCGTCACCCGCCGCCGCCGACATCGTCGCGTTCACCGCGAGCGCGCTCGGCGTCGCGGCCGCCCAGAGCCTGTTCGCCCTCGCCCTCGCCCATCACGACACCGCCACCGGAGCCCCTCGATGAGCCTGCTCGCTGACCAGCATCCCCAAGCCGCCGACGCCGCGGTGCCGATCCCGGATCCCGCCCACCGGATGCGCCGCCTGCGCCGGACCGAGGCGCTGCGCGCGCTCGTGCGCGAGACCCGGATCCACCCGCGCCAGCTCGTCGCGCCGCTGTTCGTCTTCCCGGGCCGGGGCCTCCGCGAGCCGGTGGGCTCGATGCCGGGCGTGGAGCGCGTGACGCCCGACGAGGCCCTGAAGGACGTGAAGGGCCTCGCCGCGCTGGGCGTGGGCGGTGTCATCCTGTTCGGCCTGCCGGCCGAGAAGGACGACGTGGGCACGGGCGGCTGGGTCGCCGATGGCATCGTCCAGGAGACGCTCCGCCGGCTCCGCGACGCCGATCCCGACCTCGTGCTGATCGCGGACACCTGCCTGTGCGAGTACACCGACCACGGCCACTGCGGCCCGCTCCTCGCCGACGGCCGAGTCGACAACGACGCCACCATCGAGCTGCTCGCGCGCACCGCCGCGTCCCAGGCGGAGGCGGGCGCCGACATCGTCGCCCCGTCGGCCATGATGGACGGGCAGGTCGCGGCCATCCGCCACGGCCTCGACGCAGCCGGGCGCCACGACACGGCGATCCTCGCCTACGCCGCCAAGACGGCGTCCGCGTTCTACGGCCCGTTCCGCGAGGCCGCAGGCTCGGCCCCGTCGTTCGGCGACCGGCGGGGCTACCAGATGGACCCGGCGAACGGCCGCGAGTCGATGCGCGAGATGGAGATCGACCTCGCCGAGGGCGCCGACATGCTGCTCGTGAAGCCGGCGATGCCCTCGCTGGACGTGCTCGCAGCGGCACGCGCCAGCTTCGACGTCCCGATCGGCGCCTACCAGGTCAGCGGCGAGTACGCGGCCATCGAGGCCGCCGCGCGCAACGGCTGGCTCGACCGGCGCCGGGCGCTCACCGAGTCCACGACCTCGATCCTGCGCGCCGGCGCGGGCTTCGTGATCACGTACGCCGCTGCGGACCTCGCGGCCTGGGCTCGGGAGGCCTCGTGATGTCGCTCCACACGCCGCTGGGCAAGCCGGTCGCCGCGACCGGGCGCCAGGCGCTCCTGCGCCAGGACGCCGAAGACCTGTTCCCGGGCGGGGTCAACAGCCCCGTCCGCGCCTTCCGCTCGGTGGGCCGGCCGCCGCTCATCCTGACCGGCGGCTCGGGCTCGCGGGTTCACGACGCCGACGGCAACGTCTACCTCGACTACATCGGCTCGTGGGGGCCGGCGATCCTCGGCCACGGCCGCGCGGAGGTCGTGGACGCGGTTCGCAGCGCAGCGCTCAACGGGTTCGCGCTGGGCGCCACCTCCCCGCTCGAGATCGAGCTCGGCCAGCGGATCCGCGGCGCCGTCCCGTCGATGCAGCGGATGCGGTTCGTGTCGTCGGGCACCGAGGCCGTGATGAGCGCGATCCGGCTGGCGCGCGGCGCGACCGGCCGCGAGATCGTGGTCAAGTTCGCGGGCGGCTACCACGGCCATGGCGACAGCCTGCTGGTCGACGCCGGCTCCGGGCTCGCCACGCTGGGCATGCCGGGCTCCGCGGGCGTCACCAAGGGCTCCGCGCACGACACGATCGTCGTCCCGTACAACGATCCCAGCGCGATCGCCGCCGCGTTCGAGGCGTATCCGGGGCAGATCGCCTGCGTGATCGCCGAGGGCGTGGTGGCCAACGTGGGCGTCGTCCCGCCCGACCCCGCATTCCTCGAGCGGCTGACGGCGCTCACCGCCTCGAACGGGACGCTGCTCATCCTCGACGAGGTCATCTCGGGCTTCCGCGTGGCCCGCGGGGGCGCGCAGGAGCGGTACACCATCACGCCCGACATCACGACGCTGGGCAAGATCATCGGCGGCGGCATGCCGGTGGGCGCGTACGGCGCCAGCCGCGACCTGATGGCGCTCATCGCGCCCGAGGGCCCGGTGTACCAGGCCGGCACGCTGTCGGGGCATCCGCTGGCGATGGCCGCCGGGATCGCGACGCTCGACCTGCTCACGCCCGACGTGTACGAGGGGCTGGAGCGCGCGGGCGCACGGCTCGAGGCCGGGCTGCGCGAGGCCGCCGCCGAGACCGGCCGCGAGGTGGCCATCACGCGCGTCGGCTCGCTGCTGACCGTGTTCTTCCGGTCCGGCGCGCCCACGAACGGGGCCGAGGCGCTCGCATCCGACCGCGACGCCTACGGTCGCTTCTTCCGGGCCATGCTCGACGAGGGCGTCCTGCTGCCGCCCTCGCAGTTCGAGGCGTGGTTCCTGGGCGCCGCCCACACGGATTCGGACCTCGACGCCACGGTGACCGCAGCCCGCAAGGCGTTCCGCGCGTGACGTCCGCCGCGTCTCGATCCGCCGACCGGCTCGCCGCTCCGGCGCCCCGCCCCGACGCCAGGTTCCTGCGCGCCGTCCGCGGGGAGTCCGTCGACGCGACGCCGGTCTGGTTCATGCGCCAGGCCGGGCGCGCCCTGCCGGAGTACCGCGCCGTCCGGGAGCGGGCCACGCTGCTCGAGATCACCCGCGACGCCGCCCTGTGCGCCGAGGTGACGCTCCAGCCCGTCCGCCGCCTGGGCGTGGACGCCGCGATCCTGTTCGCCGACATCACGACGCCGCTCGCCGGGATGGGCGTCGCGTTCGACATCGTCGAGGGTCGCGGGCCGGTCATCGAGCACCCGATCCGGACCGCCGCCGACATGGCGGCCCTGCGCGAGTTCGAGCCCGAGACCGCGGTCGCGCCGCTGCTCGAGGCGATCTCGCTCATCCGCCGCGAGTCGCCGGTCCCGCTGATCGGCTTCGCCGGCGCTCCGTTCACCCTCGCCTGCTACCTGGTCGAGGGCGGGCCGTCGCGCGACTTCCTTCGGACCAAGGCGCTGATGCACGCCGAGCCCAAGACCTGGTCGTCGCTCCTGGACCGCCTCGTGACCGCCACGATCGCCTACCTGCGGGCCCAGGTGGCGGCAGGCGTCGAGACGGTCCAGGTGTTCGACAGCTGGGTGGGCGGGCTCTCTCCGCTCGACTACGAGCGCCGGCTGGGGCCGCACATGCGCCGCCTGTTCGAGGGCATCGCGGGGCTCGGCGTTCCGTCGATCCACTTCGGCGTGGGGACGGCCGGGATCCTCGCCCTCCAGGCCGCCGCGGGCGGGGACGTGATCGGGCTCGACTGGCGGATCGCGCTGTCCGAGGGGCGGCGGATCGTCGGCGACCGGGCCGTCCAGGGGAACCTCGACCCGACGCTGCTGCTGGGGCCCTGGGAGGGCGTCGAGGAGCAGGCGCGCTGGGTCCTCGAGCAGAACGCCCGACGACCGGGCCACGTGTTCAACCTCGGCCACGGCGTGCTGCCCGGGACGGACCCGGACCACCTGCGCCGCCTGGTGGACCTCGTCCACGACCACGGAGCGTCCCTGTGACCCGCGAAGCCGTCCTGCTGATGGCCTACGGGAGCCCCGACAACCTCGACCAGGTCGAGGCGTACTACACCGACATCCGGCGCGGCTCGCCGCCCCCGCCCCATCTGCTGGAGGAGCTCAAGGGCCGCTACCGCGCGATCGGCGGCGGATCGCCCCTGAGCCGGATCGTCGAGGAGCAGCGCGCTGCGCTCGAGGCTGAGCTGGCCGCCCGCGGCACGCCGATCCCGGTGTACGCGGCGATGCGCCACATCGCGCCGCGGATCGGCGACGTGGTCCAGGGGATGGCCGCTGACGGCATCGAGCGGATCGTGGCGATCCCGCTCGCCCCGCAGAAGTCGTCCAACGCGGCCGGCTACCGACGGGCCGTCGACGCCGGGCTGGCCGGGCTCTCGACTCCCCCCGAGGTGATCTTCGTCGAGAGCTGGCACGACGCGCCGCGGTTCATCGAGGCGCTGGCGACCACGACGCGCGAGGCGCTCGACCGCTTCGCCGACCCGTCGCGCGTGACCGTCATGTTCAGCGCCCACAGCATGCCGGCCCGCGTCGTCGCTGAAGGCGACACGTACCCCGACGAGCTGCTCGCGACGGCCAAGCTGGTGGCGCTCCGGCTGGGGCTCGGCGACTACACGTTCAGCTTCCAGTCCGCCGGGCGCACCGGCGAGCCGTGGCTCGGCCCCGACATTCTCGACGAGATCCGCCGGCTCGCCGCCGACGGCGTGACTGAGCTGGTCGTGCGGCCGGTCGGCTTCCTTGCCGACCATCTCGAGGTCCTCTACGACATCGACATCGAGGCACAGGCCGTCGCCCGCGAGGCCGGCATCCGCCTCGAGCGCGCCCGGTCCCTGAACACCGATCCCGTCTTCATCGCCGGCCTGGCCGACGTCGCGCTCGCGGCGCTCGGCAGCACGGCGGCCGTCTAGGAGGAGCGCCCCATGACCGCGACGATCGACAACACCCCCGGCGGCCATCCGGGCGGGCACCCGGGCGGCGGCCATCCCGGAGGGCATCCGGGCATCACCGGCGTCGGGGCCGTGCGCGCCGAGGGCTACGTCTACTCGCGCGCCCCGATGCTGGTCTACTGGGAGACCACCCTCGCCTGCGGCCTCGCCTGCCGCCACTGCCGGGCCACGGCCCAGAGCGAGCGCAACCCGCTCGAGCTCACGACCGACGAGGGCTACCGCCTCCTCGACGAGATCACCAGATTCGGCCGCCCGTACCCGCACGTGGTGTTCACCGGCGGCGACCCGCTCAACCGGCCCGACCTCCACGACCTCGTCCGGGCCGCGACGGCGCGGGGGATCGGCGCGTCGCTCGCCCCGGCCGCCACGGACCTGCTGACGCGCGAGGTCATGGCCAGCCTCCACGAGGCCGGCGTCCAGAACATCTCGCTCTCGATCGACGGCTCGGACGCAGCGCGCCACGACGGCTTCCGCATGGTCCCGGGCACGTTCGAGAAGACGCTCCAGGCGGCGAAGTGGGCCCGCGAGGTGGGCCTGCCGATCCAGGTCAACACGCTGGTCACAGACGAGACGCTGGCCGACCTGCCGGCGGTCTACGAGCTGATGACCACGATGGACATCATGCGCTGGAGCCTGTTCATGCTGATCACGACCGGGCGCGGCAGCGCGCTGCGCGAGGTCAGCCCGGCCGAATCCGAGCGGCTCAACGCGTGGCTGCTGGACCTCGCCAAGACGGCCCCGTTCGATACGGAGACCACCG
>JAJYMP010000496.1 GCA_021786915.1 Chloroflexota bacterium | reverse complement strand
CTACGAGCGCGACGAGGCGGCGGTGGCCGCCGCTCGGGCCGCCCTGTTCACCCTGCTTCGCTAGACCCCGGAGACCCCACCCGATGGCCAACCGACACTCCCCCACTCCCGGCAGCGGCGGCAAGGGCACGCGCGCCGAGCGCCGCGCCGCGACCCGCCAAGACGCGCGCAGCCGCCAGGCACCGCGCTCGGGACCCGAGCCCGCGATCCTGCAGCTCGGGCGCCGCTGGCTGTTCCCGGCGGTGCTGGTCGTCGCCGTCATCGCCGCGGGCGGGATCATCGTCTCCGGTTTCACTGCCTCGCCTGCGCCCGTCGCCAACATCGTCCGCCCGGTCGAGGGCCAGGCGACGGCGCCGGTCACGGTGGCCGAGTTCTCCGACTACCAGTGCGACTACTGCGGGCGCTGGGCCCGTGAGGTCGAGGCGACGTTCCGCTCCAAGTTCATCGCGACGGGGCAAGTGCGGTTCGAGTGGCACGACGACGCCTGGGAGGGCCAGGAGTTCCTCGACGCCGCGAATGCAGCCCGCTGCGCCGGTGACCAGGGCAAGTTCTGGGAGATGCACGACCTGCTGTACACCTCGCAGAACGCCACGCCGAACACGGGCGCGTTCTCCAAGGACCGCCTCAAGGCCCTCGGCGCCTCGCTGGGGCTGGCGTCGACCACGTACAACGCCTGCGTGGACAGCGGGACGTACAACGCCGTCGTCAGGTCCGACACCGCGATCTCGTCCGGCGCCTTCTCCGGTACGCCCGCCTTCACCGTCAACGGCACGCCCCTCGTCGGCTACCAGACGATGGACGAGCTGACGGCGGCCATCACCGAGGCGGCAGCCGCGGCGCCCTCGGCGGGCTCCTCGGGCTCGGCAGCGGCGGCATCGGCCGCCCCGTGACCCCCGTGACTCCGATGGCCGACGGCCGACGGGCGCCCTGATGGTCGAGGTGCTGGTCGCCTTCGTCGGCGGCGTCCTCTCGCTGCTCTCGCCATGCTCGGCGCTCCTGCTCCCGGCGTTCTTCGCCTACGCGTTCCCCTCCCCCGCCCGGCTCGCCCAGCGCACGGCGATCTTCTACGCCGGCATGCTCACGCTGCTGCTCCCGCTCGGGGTCGGCGCCGGCGCGCTGGGCAGCGTGCTGATCGCCCAGCGGGGCGCGCTGATGATGCTCGCGGGCCTGGTCCTGGTCGTCATCGGCATCGTCCAGTTCGTCCGGGGCGGCTTCGAGCTGCCGGTCCCGAGCGGCGGCACCGCGACGACCATGACGCCGGAGCGCGCCGCGAGCACCTACGCGCTCGGCCTCGGGTTCGGCCTGGGCGGGTTCTGCGCCGGCCCCATCCTGGGCGGCGTCCTCACGATCGCGGCGTCGTCGGGCGGGGCGCTGTCGGGCGCCGCGCCCCTCGCCGCGTACGCCGCCGGCATGGCCTTCCCGATGTTCCTCCTCGCGCTGCTCTGGGAGCGGCTGGGCGCGTCGCGCCGGGGCAGGCTCCGCGGGCGCGAGGTCCGGATCCTCGGCCTCGAGCGGCACATCACGGTCGTGGTCTCGAGCGTGATGTTCGTCATCCTCGGGCTCGTCTTCATCGTTCTCGAGGGAGCGAACCCGGCCGCGGGCATCTACGACGCGCTGGGCCTCGCGGACCTGTCCGTGGCGCTGCAGACCGCGCTCCTCGACGCGACGTCCGGCATGACGCCCGCGATCCCGGCGGTCCTGGGCCTGGCGGCTGCCTCGGGCGCGTTCATTCTCGTGCGCCGGCGACGGACCCGAGCGGCTGGCTGACCGCGGCGCCGCGGGCGTGCTCGCCTTCGCGACCCTCAGTCGGCGGCGAACGCCTCGATCTCCAGCAGCCACGCAGGGTCGAAGATCCCGACGATCGCGACGGACATGGCGATCTGCCGGTCGCCGAGGTACCGAGCCCGCGCCGCTCGGTTCTCCAGTGCATGGCTGCGGTCCGCGAGGAACACGGTGACCTTGACGAGGTTGTCGCGGGTCAGTCCGGCGGCCCGCAGTTGCGCGTCGAGGTTGCCCCACGCCAGGTCCGCCTGGTCCGCGAACGCCTCGGGGACCCGTCCGTCCACGCCCATCGGCACCTGGCCGCTGATGAACACCAAGCGCCGCTGGCCCTCGACGGCCATGGGTTGCTCCTATGTCAAGCCGCGGCGACCAGCGTACCCGCCGGCGGGCTGGGGCGCGTCGGGTGCGTTGATCGGGATCCGGTTCATGCGTTCTCTCCTGGCAGGCTCTTGGGCGCGAGATGCTAGTGGAGGAATCCGATCACCTCGCGAGCGGCCGCGCCGATGTCGTCATCAGGCTCGGTGGGGTGGGGCGACTGCCAGACCCATGCGGGCCGGCTCGCCGAAGGCCGAGATGCAATGAACCTCTTCCCCCGCACCGACTCATGGTGGGGTCGGATCGTAGGTCGATGAGCGTGGCACGGGAGCGAAACCCGCGCTGGACGCGCCAGCCACGCTCGCCGACCTCGGATTCAACACAGGGTTGTGTCGGCCGGGATGCGGAGCCGGGAAGTTGGCTCGGCCGGCCGGAGGATCAGCGGTCCGCCTCGTTGCGCTCGGGTGCGTGCGCCGCCGCCTCGCGCTCAAGTCGCTTCTGCTCGGCCCGGACGGCAACCTCGTCGGCAAGGAGCTCACGGGCACGCTCCTCGGCCTCTTCCTCGCCGTGGAGCGCTCGCGCGGCCTGTGCCTTGAGCTCCTTGATGCGCCCACGAAGGTTCGGCCCGTAGCCAGGCGAGAGGCTCCCCATCGCGGTCCCCTTTTCGCCCGGATCCTATGCCTTCGCGTACCGCCGGTCGACGTACTCCTCGAGCAGGTCGATGAACTCGGCGACGATGTGGTCGCCGCGGAGCGTCCGGTCGAGCTTGCCGTCGACGAACACGGGCGCCACGGGCGCCTCGAACGTGCCCGGCAGCGAGATCCCGATGTCGGCGTGCTTCGACTCGCCGGGCCCGTTCACCACGCAGCCCATGACCGCGACCCGAAGCTCCTCGACGCCGGCGTGCGTCTCGCGCCACTCGGGCATCCGCGCCTTGAGGTGGCCGGTGATCTCCTGCGCCATCTCCTGGAAGAACGTGGACGTGGTGCGGCCGCAGCCGGGGCAGGCGGATACCTGCGGCAGGAACGACCGCAGGCCCATCGACTGGAGCACCTGCTGGGCCACCTCCACCTCCAGCTCGCGGCCGGCGCCGGGCTCGGGCGTGAGCGAGACGCGGATGGTGTCGCCGATCCCCTCGTTGAGCAGGATCGCGAGGCCGGCGGTGGACGTCACGATGCCCTTCATGCCCATGCCGGCCTCGGTCAGCCCGAGGTGCAGCGGGTAGTCCGAGCGCGGCGCGAGCCGGTGGTACGTGTCCACGAGGTCGCGGACGCCCGACACCTTCGCCGACAGGATGATCTTGTCGTGGCGCAGCCCCACAGACTCCGCGAGTTCGGCCGACCGCATCGCCGACTCGACCATCGCGTCGATCATCACGTCCCGGGCGTCGCGCGGCTCGGCGTCCTTCGCGTTCGCCTCCATCATCGAGGTCAGCAGGTCCTGGTCGAGCGAGCCCCAGTTGACGCCGATCCGCACGGGCTTGTCGTTGTCGACCGCCACCCGGACGATCGTCGAGAAGTTCTCGTCGTGGTGCTTGCCGCCGACGTTGCCCGGGTTGATCCGGTACTTGGCGAGGAGTCGGGCAGTCTCGGGATAGGCGACCAGCAGCTTGTGCCCGTTGTAGTGGAAGTCGCCGATGACCGGCACGTCCACCCCCAGGTTGTCGCGCAGCTTGCGCATCATCTCGGGCACGGCGGCGGCGGCCTGCTCGGTGTTGACGGTCACGCGCACGAGCTGCGAGCCGGCGTGCGCGAGCCGCGCGACCTGGATGGCCGTGGCGTCCGCGTCAGCGGTGTCGGTGTTGGTCATCGACTGGACGACGACCGGGTGCGCGGAGCCGACGATCACGCCGCCGACGTCGACTGACACCGTGGGGCGCCGCACGGGGCGCAGCGCCTCGGGCGAGCTCACGGGGTGCCGCCCCCGCCGAGCCCCCGCGCGATGTCGAAGAACGTCACCCAGATGAGGAAGCCGAACAGCGCCAGGAAGCCGATCGCGTAGGTCGCCTGCTCGGCGCGCTGCGAGATCTTGCGCCCGAATCGCGGGATCGCCTTGAGCACGATGACCAGCATCCGCCCTCCGTCGAGCGGCGGGAACGGCAGCACGTTGACGAGCGCCAGGTTCGCCGACAGCAGGCCCATCAGGTACAGCGTGAAGATGGGCCCCTGGTTGCGGAACGTGTCGCCCAGGGACGCGGCGATGCCCACCGGCCCGGAGACCGGCGGCGCCGTTGTGGGGTCGGTGACGATCGAGTGGCCCAGCTGCGCGAGGCCGTCGATGATCAGGCGGAAGGCCCGGCCCGTCTCGCTCCAGCCGATCGCGGCCGCGGCGCCGAGCGGCCGGCTGGCTGTCTCGGGCAGGACGACCGCCGCGTTGGTGTCGGCGGGCTTGATCCCGAGCGCCCCCTTGTTGGCGTCGACAGCTGCCTGGGACTGGAGCGTGACGGTCACGCTGGTCCGCGTCCCGTCGGCGTGCTGCACGCCCACGCTCACCGTCTTGCCGGCGTCGGAGCGCAGCGCGTCCACGATGTTCTGCTGCGCGTAGATGTCGTACATCTGGCCGTCGACGCTGATGATGGCGTCGCCCGCGACGATGCCCGCGGTCTGCGCGGGCGACCCCGGCACCACCTCGCCGACGCGGACCCCGAGGAACGGCGTGAACAGCCATGCGATCAGCGTGAAGATCAGGAACGCCAGGACGAGGTTCATGACCACGCCCATCACCAGGATCAGCAGCTTCTTCCACAGGGGCGCCCGTGTGAAGGAGCGCGGGTCCTGCTCCTGGTCGCCGTCCTCGCCCTCGAGCTTGACGAAGCCGCCGATGGGCAGCCAGTTGAGCGTGTACTGCATGCCGACGGGCCGCGGCATGGCCTCGACCTCGGCGATCTTGGCCTCGTCATCGCCGGCGGCGGCCAGCAACTGAGCGTGACGACGCTCCCAGCCGGCCTGGATGTCAGGGTCCACGGGACGCTGGTGGAGCACCTTGGCCCTGGGCGGGAAGCCGAAGCCGAACTCCAGCACCCGGACCCCCGAGAGGCGGGCTGTCATGAAGTGGCCGGCCTCGTGGAAGATCACGACCACGCCCAGGACGACGATGAACAGGATGATCGCCTCGAGGACGTCGACGATGCCCGTCATCCGGTCACCGGGCCTGTGGCGTAGGCGGCGCGGACTTCGCGGTCCAGCGCGACGAGCGCCGCCACGTCGGGTGCCTGGTCCGCGCCCTCGCCGAAGCGGCGGACCGCCGCCTCCAGGAGTCGCGGGATGCCGTTGAAGTCAAGGGTGCGGTCGAGGAAGCGGGCGACCGCCACTTCGTCCGCGGCGATCAGCGCGGCCGACGCCCGGCTGCCGACGCGGCCCGCCTCGCGGGCGATGCGCAGGGCCGGGAAGCGCGTCTCGTCAGGGGCGCGGAAGTCCAGCCGGGCAGCCGCCACGAGGTCGGGCGGAGGGGTGGGCGATGGGAGTCGTTCGGGGTGCGTGAGGGCGTACTGGATCGGGAGGCGCATATCCGGGGTGCCCAACTGGGCCTTCAGGGAGCCGTCGATGAACAGGACGGCGGAGTGGACGACGCTCTGCGGATGAACGACGACGTCGATGGCGTCGTAGCCCACATCGTATAGCCAGCGGGCTTCGATGACTTCCAGGCCCTTGTTCGCGAGCGTTGCAGAATCGATGGTGATCTTGGCGCCCATCGACCAGTTGGGGTGCTTGAGCGCCTGCTCCGGGGTCGCCGCGGCGATCTCCTCGGCCGGCGCGTCCCGGAACGGGCCGCCCGACGCGGTGAGGACGAGCCTCGCGATCCCAGACCTCGGCTCCCCCACCAGGCACTGCCAGATGGCCGAGTGCTCCGAGTCGATGGGCCGGAGCCAGGCGAGCGGCGTGGCGAGCGGATCGCGGGCGTCCACCGCGGCGCGCTCGTCGGCACGGGCCATCGCCTGGGCCATGACCAGGTGCCCGCCAGCGACCAGCGTCTCCTTGTTGGCTGTGGCGACCACCTTGCCCGCACGCAGGGCGGCGAGGACCGGCCGAAGCGAGACCACACCGCCGGTCGCGATGACCACGATGTCCACGTCGTCGCGGACCGCCATCCGCTCGAGGGCGTCGTCGCCGCGCCAGCGCTCGACGCCCGCCGGGACGTCGAGCGCGGTGCCCTCGTCCGCCAGCGCGACGACGGCAGGCTTCAGCCGGCGTGCCTGGGCCTCGAGCTCCGATGCGTTGCGGCCCGTGGCGACTGCGCGGACGCGGAACCGGTCCACGTGGGCCTCGAGCACCTCCACGGCCTGCCGGCCGATGCTCCCGGTCGAGCCCAGCAGGGCCACGCCGAGCGGCCGCACCTCAGTGGACGAGCGCGAGGACATACAGCGCCACGACGGGGCCCGCGAACAGGAATGAGTCGATGCGGTCCAGGATCCCGCCGTGCCCGGGGATCAGGGTTCCTGAGTCCTTGGCACCCGCCGCGCGCTTCAGCATGGACTCGGCGAGGTCGCCCGCCTGCGCAGCGAGGCCCAGCAGCGGGCCGAGCGCGAGGCCGCCCAGGGCGTTCTGCCCGAGCGCGCCGAGCATCAGCGCCGTGACGGCGGACGTCGCGACGAGCCCTCCGATCACGCCCTCGATCGACTTGCTGGGCGAGATGTGGGTGAGGAACTTGTGGCGCCCGATCTGTCGGCCGACCATGTAGGCGCCGGTGTCGAAGCTCCACACCCCGAGCACCAGGAGCAGGATCCATCCCTGTGCGGCAGTCAGGATGTGGAGCGGGGCGTCCGCGGGGACGGCGGGCGCTGCCGCTGCGAGGTGGAGGACGAAGCCGATCAGGCTCACGTACACGGCCCCGAACACGGTGGCCACCCAGGTCACCAGTCCATCGCGGGGGTCCTCCCGGCCGAACGCGCCGATGCCGGCGAGCACGAAGCCGACACCGATCAGCAGGAGGCCCTTCTCGCCGCCCGGAGCCACGGCCGCCTCGAGCACGAGCGCCACCGCGAGCGCGGTCCCGAACAGCGGGAGCGAGGGGAAACCCGCCGCCCGGAGCAGGCGGAACACCTCGAGCCCTCCCAGCAGCGCCACCAGCACCAGCACCGCGGCGATGGCGGGCAGCCCGATCCACAGCGCGATGACGAGCGGCGGGACGAGGGCCAGCGCTGACAGGGCCCGGGTTCGGAGCACGGGTGCCTAGCGGCCGAAGCGGCGCGTGCGCCCGGCGAACTCGAGCAGGGCGGCGTCGAACTGGTCGGCGCCGAAGTCGGGCCACAGGCAGTCGGAGAACACGAGCTCCGCGTACGCGGTCTGCCAGATCAGGAAGTTGCTGACGCGCCGCTCACCGCCCGTGCGGATGAGCAGGTCAGGGTCCGGCAGGCCGGCGGTGTACAGGGCTTCGCTGACCGTGCGCTCGTCGACCGCCTCGGGGGCGGCGCCCGATGCCACGATGCGTCGGACGGCGTCCACGAGCTCGGTCCGGCCGGCGTAGTTCCACGCGATGTTGAGGTGGAGCCGCGAGCCGACCGAGGTCCGGGCGACGGCGTCCTGGATCGAGGTGCGGGCGTCCTCGGGCAGCTCGTCGAGCCGGCCGAGCACCTGCACATGGACGCCCTGCTCGCGCAGCTCCTCGGTCTCGTTGGCGATGGCGCGTCCCAGGAGCTCGAACAGGCCGCCGACCTCGTCGTCGGAGCGGGCCCAGTTCTCACGGCTGAAGGCGTAAAGCGTGAGCATCGGGACGCCGCGGCGGACCGCGTGCTGGAGGAGGCCGCGGATCGCCTCGAGCCCCGCGGCGTGACCATCGAAGTCCGTCAGCCCGTGGGTGCGCGCCCAGCGGCGGTTGCCGTCCATGATGATCGCCACGTGGCGCGGCAGCTCATCGGGGGGCAGCAGTGGCTCGGGAGCCGAGCCGGGGATGCCGGCGGTCCCGACTGGCTCCGTCGCCTTGTGGGCGAGCGGCGGCGCGTCAGTCGGGCGGGCGATCGGACGATCGAGCGGCGCCTGGGGCACTAGACCTCGAGGACCTCCTGCTCCTTGCTGCCACCCAGGTGGTCGACATCGGCGACCACCCGGTCGGTGATCTTCTGGAGCTGCTCCAGCTGCCGGCGGGACTCGTCCGCGCCCAGCGTGCCGTCGCGCTCCTCCTTCTTGAGTGCCTCCGCGGCCTCGCGGCGGAGGTTGCGGATCTCCACCCGGGCCTCTTCCATCCGCTTGTGGACGCTCTTGACGATGTCCTTGCGACGCTCCTCGGTGAGCTGCGGGATGTTGAGGCGCACCACGGTGCCGTCGACGTTGGGCATGAGGCCGATGTCCGACTTCATGATCGCCTTCTCGATGGCGCCCAGGACCCCGCGGTCCCAGGGCTGGATGACGATCTGGTGCGGCTCGGGAACGCTGATCGAGGCCAGCTGGTTGAGCGGCGTCGGCGTGCCGTAGTACTCGACGTGGATCCGCTCGACGAGCGCCGTGGACGCGCGGTTCGTCCGCAGGCCGGCGAAATCGCGCTCCATGGCCTCAACCGCGCGCACCATCTTGTGCTCGGCCGCGGTCAGGACTTCGCTGGTCATCCGGCAACTCCTCCGGTCTCGCCGGTGATGAGGGTTCCCACGGGCTCGCCACGAGCCACCCTCGTGATGTTCTCCGGCTGATTGAGGTCGAAGACGACGATTGGCAGGGCGTTCTCCTGGCACAGGGAGACCGCCGCCGCATCGAGCACTTTGAGCTGGTCGCGCAGGACGTCGAGGTAGCCCAGGCGTGCGTACCGGGTGGCGGTGGGGACCTTCATGGGGTCCGCGTCGTACACGCCGTCCACCCTGGTGGCCTTGAGCAGGACCTCGGCGTCGATCTCCACGGCGCGCAGCGCCGCGGCCGTGTCGGTGGTGAAGTACGGGTTCCCCGTGCCGGCGACGAAGATCGTCACGCGGCCCTTCTCGAGGTGGCGCACCGCGCGGCGGCGGATGTACGGCTCGGCGACCTCATTCATCGCGATGGCCGACATCACGCGCACGGGGATGCCCACGCGCTCGATCGCATCCTGGAGGGCGAGTCCGTTCATGACGGTCGCCAGCATGCCGATGTAGTCGCCGGTCGCGCGGTCCATCCCGCGGGCCGCCGCAGCCATGCCGCGGAAGATGTTGCCGCCCCCCACCACGATGCCCACCTGCACGCCCATCGCCCGGACGTCTGCGACCTGGTGCGCGATGAACGCGCAGAACGCCGGGTCCACGCCGTACTGGCGCTCGCCGAGGAGTGCCTCGCCGGACAGCTTGAGCAGGATCCGGCGGTAGCGGAGGGAGCCGGAGTCGGGGGCCGTCGCGGGCCCCTCGCTCGAGCCGGCCGCTTGACCGGGGTCGGTCACAGCTCCTCCCCGAGGGCGAAGCGGACGAACCGCCGGACGCGGATGTTCTCGCCGATCGTGGAGATCTTCTGGGTCACGAGGTCGCGCACCGACCGGTCCTCGTCGCGGAAGGGCTGCTCAAGCAGGCAGACCTCCTTGTACCACTTGTTGAGCTGGCCCTCGACGATCTTCTCGCGGATGGCCTCCGGCTTGCCCAGGACCGCCTGGTCGGCGAGCAGCGCCGCCTTCTTGGCGCTGAGCTCCTCGACGGGGATGCCGTCGATGTCCACGTACAGCGGGGCCAGCCCGGCGACCTGCATCGCGAGATCACGCACGAGCTTCTGGAACTCGTCGGTGCGGGCGACGAAGTCGGTCTCGCAGTTGACCTCGATCAGCACGCCGACGCGCCCGCCGGTGTGGATGTAGCTCGAGACGAGGCCCTCGCGGGCCTCGCGGCCGGACTTCTTGGCGGCGGCGGCGAGCCCGCGCTCGCGCAGCAGCGCAACGGCCCTGTCCATGTCGCCCCCGGTCTCGTCGAGCGCGCGCTTGCAGTCCATCATGCCCGCGCCCGTCTTCTCGCGCAGCTCCTTGACGGCCTCGGCCGTGATCGCCATGTGGTTGGTGCTCCTGTGGTGTTGGCGGGCGCGAGACCCGCCGGCTTGGCTCGCGATCGATGCCAGCCGCTCAGGGGCCGGCGGGGCCGGGCGAGCGGGACGGGCCCGCCCGGTGTCGGGTCGCCTAGTGGGCGGTCGGGGCCGCGGACGCTGCCGGCGCGGCGGGGGCTTCTGGTGTCGCCGGGGCTTTGGGCGCGGCCGGGGCTGCAGGTGCGGCCGGTGTTCCAGGTGCGCCGGGCAGCAGGTCGTCGTCCTCGGGGTCGAATGACAGGGTGCCGCCAGCCGCCAGCTGGGCGACCAGGTCGGCGGCGGCGCGCTCGTCGAACTCGGGCTCCTCGATCTGACCGGCCTCGACGGTCTCGGGCTCCGCCGCGGCGTGCGCCGCCCGCAGGCGCTGGCCCTCGATGCACGCGTCCGCGACCAGCTGACAGAGCAGCCGGATGGAGCGGATGGCGTCGTCGTTGGCCGGGATGATGTAGTCGAGCTCGTCGGGGTCGACGTTGGTGTCGCCTGTGCCCACGACGGGGATCTCGAGCTTGTTCGCCTCGGTGACGGCGATGCGCTCGCGGTGCGGGTCGACGATGAAGATGATGCCCGGAAGGCGCTTGATCTTGCGGATGCCGCCCAGCGTGGCCTGGAGCTTCCCGAGCTCCTCCATGTGCTTGGCCGCTTCCTTCTTCGTCATCCGGTCGAAGTCGCCGGCCATCTGCCGGGCCTCGAGCTGGTCCATCAGCCCGATGCGCTTCTTGATGGTGACGAAGTTGGTGAGCATGCCGCCGAGCCAGCGCTTGGTGACGTACGGCTGGCCGGCCCGGATCGCCTCCTGCATCACCGGCTCCTGGGCCTGCTTCTTCGTGCCGACGAAGAGCACGCTCTCGCCTCGCGCGACGGTCTCGGTCACGTAGGCGAGGGCCGCGTCGAGGCGCTTGACCGTCTGCGCCAGGTCGATGATGTGGATGCCGTTGCGCTCCGCGAAGATGAAGGGCTTCATCTT
>JAJYMP010000751.1 GCA_021786915.1 Chloroflexota bacterium | reverse complement strand
GCCAACGGCCTCGGGACGGGCGGCGCTCTGGGGCGGATTTGGTGGCGCCGCGCCAACGGCGTCTCGATGGGGGGCGCCCCTGGGGCGGATTTGGTGGCGCCGCGCCAACGGCCTCGGGACGGGCGGCGCTCTGGGGCGGATTTGGTGGCGCGACGCCAACGGCGTCTGGACGGGCGGCGCCTGGCGGCGCGCCTCGCACGAAGGGCAGGGCGCCCGCCGTGCGCGATCAGCCCCGCAGGGCGAGCGCCCCGATGGCGGGCAGCCCCCTCAGGCTTCCCGTCACCTCATGCCGGACCAGGTGCGGCATGATGCGGTGCGCAGTGCGGTGGCCGGCAAACCAGATGGGCTTGGGGAACGCCCGGAACCACGAGCGAACGACGGTCTTCTCGACCCGGTCGAACATCAGCGGGTTGTGGACGAAGCCGACACCCGAGCCGATGTCGGTCCGGGTGTGGCCGGGGTAGGCGCCCCACGGGGTGATGCCCAGGCCGTACCCGATCGCCGACCAGTGGTTGAGCGAGACCGTCCCGTACCGGAGGTCGGCGACGGCCCGGGCGAGGGCGGGGCGGAGCGCCGGATCACGGGCGGTGCGCGGATCCACGATCAGCGTCGCGTTGAGCGTGCCCCGCAGGCGCTCGTTCGCGAAGGCGACGGCGCGGTCGAGGAAGTCGCCCGTGTCGGCGGCGTCGATCGCGGTCTCCGCGGTGACCGGGCAGAAGGCCTCGAAGCGGTACGCGGGCTCGTCCGAGGTGTCGGGCGAGAGCCCCGGGATCAGCATCCACGGCAGCTGGCCGTCCCCGTGAGCGCCGTAGGTCTCGGCGCCCGGGTAGTGCTCGCGGAACGCGGCGAAGCGCGCCGCAGCGCCGGGGTAGAACGCAGCGCGCGACGGGAGCGCGTCGAGGCGGGCCCGGACGCGGTCCATCAGCGCCACCCGGAGCGGCCAGCCCCGCGCAGTCACGATCACCCGCGGCGTGGTGCAGTTGAACCCCGCGTTGTTGACCAGCATGGTGGCGATGTTGGTCGCGTGGTACTCGAGGTCGGACGGGCTCCAGCGCCCGGGCACCACGATGATCGGCGTCAGGTTGCCCAGTTCGGCTGTGAACGGCTTGGTGAGCAGCGGCTCGTCGCGTCGCTTGCGCGCTTCGCCCTCGGGCCCGGTGCCGAAGACGATCGCCTCGTACGTGCGGTCCGAGCCCGTGACGTGGAGGGTGTCCACGAGCGGGTGGTTGACCAGGTGCGCGCCCTCGGCGGCGTCCCCGTAGACGACGCGCAGGACGCCGGCGCGGATCAGCGGCGCGAGCAGGTCCTCCTGGACAGGCCCGAGGTGGGCCATCACCGGGTGGACCTTGAGCACGACCACCTGGAGCTCGACGAACAGCTTGTGGAGCACGTCGAGGGGCCCGATCGATGACACGTTGCCGGCGCCGAGCACGAGGCAGACGCGCGGCTCGGGCTGCGTCCGGTAGTGCGCGGCCATCGTGGCGGGCAGCTCGTCGAGCGTGACCCCGCGGTCCATCCACACGTCGGCCGTGGTGCCAAGGTAGAGCGGCCGGTCGGTGAGGCCCGCCGGCATCACCCTCGCTGCGACGCGGCCGTCGGCCAGGCGCCGGGCGCCGCCGGGGATCGCGGGCCGTCCGCGGCGGTCGATGTCCCGGATAGCGTCCCGATGCAGGCGGGCACCACGCGCGAAGACGTAGGGCCCCACGATCGCCTCCTCTGCTGAATCCGGCGACGCGGGGTCGAGGCCCTCGTGGCGGCTGGCCATGTCCGTCCAGCGGCCGGCCACGGGCAGCGTCGCGCGAAGCACCTCGTCGAGGAGGCGCACGCGGAAGTCGGGCGTGGCGCGGGTCCACGACGCGGCGTTGGCGCGGACCTGGGCGACCGCCGTGTCGAGGCCGGGGATGTCGGTGGCCGCGGAACCCGGGACGCGCGGGGCGAACGGGTATGGGCCGGGAGCGACCGTGAACGTCCTGGGCCTGGGATCGTCGGATGGGGACGCAGCGGTCACGAGCGGCCTCGGGCGAGCAGTCGGGGTGTGGGCGGCGATCGTAGCGCGGTCGTGACGCCGACGTCATCAGGGTGTCCGGCGTAACCGAGGCGAAAGGTTGGCCGCAGATCCTGTGTGCAACGACCCTGCCACGAACCGGAGGCGCAGACCAGTGTCCCGAGCCATGACCGCCTTCGCCGATTCCTCCTCGTCCGCCATCACCGAGCTCATCGCCCGGCTGCCGTCGGCCGCCACCGTCGTTGCGATCACCGACGACGGGTCGGATCCCCGCTACGCCCCGGTGCGCGAGCTGGCCGCGCAGGCCGCGCTGCGCATCGGCGGGACGCTCCTGTTCTGCGTCGTCGGCGCCCGCGACGACGGGCCTCCGCGAGCACGACCGCGACTGTTCTTCCCGCCGGTCGATCTTGGCGTCGCGCGCACGCACACCGGCACCCGTGACGGCGACCTGCTCCTCGAGGAGGCCCGTGCCGTGACCGCGCCCGGCCTGATCGTCGGCGTGTGGCTGCCCAGCCGGTATGGGCCCGCGGGGGTCGCCGAAGCGGTGGCGGCGACTGAGGCGGCGCTCGTGCTGGTGCCGGCGAGGGGGAGCCGGCGCGCCGTGCTGGACCGCACGCTCGAGTACCTGGCAGCGCGAGTGCCGGCTCCGCTGGTCGCGGTGGCGCTCGACGGGTCGTGGGCGCGGGTTCGCGCGCTCGGCACGCAGGGCGCCTGGCTAGACCGGGCTGGACGGACAGGGAAGGTTCCGCTGCTGTCGACGGCGACACCCTGATCGCCCGGGGACGAGACCGCCTGCCACGCACGGGCCGGGGCCCCAGGGGCGGAAGGTCAGGGCAGGCGCCAGACGCACACCGGCTCGCTCCCCCACGGGGTGCAGAGCACCTGCTGTCGCCCGTCCCAAGCCGCCCGGTGCAGCTTGGCCCACACGGGGGCGTCGTGTGCATGGCCCACGAACCAGCGGACGCCGCGGCTTGCATAGAGGTCTCCCGGCGAGATGTGGGTGGCGGGCCGGCTCACGATCGTGGTGGCGCGCGCGCGCATCGCGAACGCCGGCGCGTAGTCCCCCTGGGTCACGCTCCCGGCTGGAATCTCGGCCGCCAGCTGCGCCTGGACAGCCGGCAGGCGGTACGTGGCGCTGCCCATCCAGGATGCGTAGGAGATCGCGCCCGGGACGACGAGCACGAGCGCAAGGGCGACGCCGACCGCCCCCGCGCGGCCGGGGGCGCGCCGCGTGATGACGCCTGACGCTCCACGGGCGCCGATCCCGACCAGGATCGCGAGTGCCGGCAGCAGGGGCACCTCATAGCGGTTGGGCCGATAGGGCGCCACGGCGAGCAGGCCGAAGCCGAGCACCAGCCAGCCGGTAGCACCCGCGAGCAGCAGCCGCACCTCTGGCCCCAACGTTCGCCAGCGGGCGGCCGCGATCCCCCAGCCGACGCCACCGGCAGCCAGGAGCGGGATCGAGAGCGCCACGAACCCGTCGGAGGCGGGGTACGTCGCGACCCGGTGGAGGACCGTTCCAAACGGGGCGATGATCGGCTCTGAGGCCCAGATGCGGAGCACGTCGCTGATCGCCGACCGGTTCGGCAGCCAGATGAGCACGGCCCAGGCGAGGCCGAGCGCCACGACCGAGAGGCCGGCACCGCCGACCCAGCGACGAACGGGCCGCTCCCTCCGGCCCGCGATCGCGACGGCGGCCAGGATGCCGATCACCGCGGCGAGCGCGGAAGGCTTGGTGCCGACGCCCAGCGCGAGCAGCCCGCCCGCCAGGATCCCGAGCCGGAGGGAGGAGTCCGACCGCGCGCGCAGGACGGCCAGCGCCCCGAGCGTCAGCCACATCGCGACCATCGGCTCGAGGAACGCGAGCCTGCCGTAGAACAGGACGAGCGTCGCCCCGCCGTAGGCCACGGCGGCGAGGGCTGCCGGTCCTGCGCCGATCCAGCGCCGAAGCCCGAGCCCGAGCGCAGCGACCGTCATGCCGGTGGCGGCGATCGAGACCAGCCTGGCCTGCTCGATGCCCACCCCGAAGACGCTGAACACGGCGGCCGCGCTGACGCTGAACGGCAGGTTCACCAGGTGGAGCGTCCAGTCATCGGTCGCCCACATGCCCAGGAGCACGAAGTTCCGGGCGTTCATGACGTCCCACGACTCGTCGGTGAAGGGCCCGTTGCTCGTCGTGACGCCGAACGCGGGGTCCGCGCCGAGGAAGGCGAGCATGACCACCACCACCGCGACGGCGATGCCGATGAGCGCGACGGCCTCGCGGCTCGGCCGCTGGACCCTGGACCGGCGCGGCGTCATTGGCGCCATCTCGGGTGCGACCATTGGGTTCTCGGGTCCTCCCGTCGTCATGTTGGAGGACCGATGGTAGGTGACGCGGGCGGGAGCGTGCCGGGCAGGCCCCGGGGAACGGGCGGGTCGCCGCCCCAGACGGGCAGGCCGAGCGGCGGAGGCGGCGCGACGATGCAGGGTGGTCTGCCATGCGAGGCGAGCCGCCGTGCCGCGCCGGGTCGGGCGATCAGCCCTGGATCAGGGGATCACCGGGCACGCGAACTCCTTGACGGGCGTCGACACGATCGTCAGCATCCCGGCCGAGGCGTAGACGAGCGCCTGGTCGCCACCGGTCAGCTGCACAGGCGTCCTGTTCCAGGTGATCGGCAGGACCGTCCGGCGCCCGCCTCGGAACCCGGGGTCGCCGGGCGCGGCCGCGGCCACGTTGACCAGCCCGTCGCCCAGTGCGTAGATCGCCTCGAGGGACGAGGCCGGGGCGCCGGTGTTCGCGAAGTCGGTGGGCGTCCCCTCAGTCCGCCACAGGGTGCCCTCGGCGTAGCGGCCGATGCGGGGCGCGCTGCCGGCGAAGACCGAGCTTGCGGCGAGGGACGTGAGCAGGGCGGTGGCGGTGAGGGCGGTGCGAGACGACGGGGCATCAGGGAGATCCTCCTGGACCGGCGGGGCGCTGCCGGCGGGCGGTCCCGGCGATCGGGACGGCGGTCAGACTCGCCGGGCCGTGCGACGGGGCGCATGGCGAGGCGGCGTGAGGCGGCTCGCGGCCTCGCTCGACGTGCCGGCCGGAGCCCCGTGGACTGCCGTGCGGACCGGGCCAGTCGAGGTCGACGTGGCAGCCGCCCTGCGGAGCGCGGCGGAACTGGTGGTGCCGGCCCTGGCCCGGCGGTCGGTCGCCCTCAAGGCTGACGCCCCCGGACCCGCGATCGCGCGCGTGCGCCCGGACGCGCTGACCGGCGTGCTCGCGAGCCTGCTCCAGAACGCCGAGCGGTACACGCCCGACCGCGGCCGCGTCGCCGTGGCGTCGCTGGTGGCCGGCGATTCGAGGGCCGCCGGCTCCCACGGAGGCCGCGACGGCCGCACGTGGATCGAGATCGTGGTGGGCAACTCAGGGCCGGGCATCCCCCCGGAGGCCATCTCCCGCGTGTTCGACCGCTTCTACCGCGTGGAGCCCTCGCGGGACCGGGCGCGCAGCGGCGCCGGTATCGGCCTCGCGATCGTGCGCCAGCTGGTAGAGGCAGACGAGGGCGAGGTCAGCATCACCTCCGGGCCGGGCTGGACGGCCTTCCGGGTGCGCTACCCGTCGGCGAGCGCGGGGCGACGGCGCCCGAACCCGTCTCGGCAACGCCGAGACGAGCGTTGGACCTATCCCCCCGACACCGCCGGGATCACGTGCACGACGGAATCCGGCGTGACCGGCGTGGCCAGCTCCGCCTGGCGCCCGTCGACGAACACCTTGATGTGCTCCCGGATCTCGGGGCCCGCGGTCAGCAGCCGGTCGTGCATGCCGGGCACCCGGGCGTCGAGCGAGGCCAGCACCTCGCGCACCGTGCCGCCCCGCAGCTCCAGCCGCCGGGGCGTTCCGGGGAACAGGTCCACGAGGTTGCCGGGCAGCCGCACCTCAGCCATCGCTTCGACAGCTCCCCGCCGCTCAGTCCGCCAGGACCGCGGCGTCGACCGAGGCGATCTGGGGCAGGAACGAGGCGATCTCGCGCCAGGTGTCGCCCTCGTCCGGTGACGCGAACAGCTGTCCCGACTGCGAGCCGAAGTAGACGCCTGGCCGGTCGAGCGAGTCGACGCCCATCGCCTCGCGCAGGACCGACAGCCACGCGTTCTCCTGCGGCAGGCCGTTCGAGAGCCGCTCCCACGAGGCGCCGCCGTCGCGCGTCCGCCAGACCGCAGCCTTGGCGTCGGGCGTGTACCGGCCGTGCTCGGGCGTGGTGAGCGGCAGGACCCAGGCCGTCTTCGGATCCCGGGGGTGGGCGCCCAGCACGAACCCGAAGTCGGTGGGCAGGTCCCCGGTGATCTCCTGCCAGTTCGCGCCCCCGTCGTCCGAGCGGTACACGCCGCAGTGGTTCTGCTGGAACAGCGTCTGCTCGGTGCCGGCAGCCAGCGCGAACTTGTGGACGCAGCTGCCGACCTCCTCCGGCGGCCCCGGGTTGTAGTCCTGGCGGACGCCGCGGTTGCGGGCCGTCCACGTCTCGCCGCCATCGGTGGTCTCGAACACGCCCACCGAGCTCGCCCCCACCCACATCCGGCGCGGGTCGCGAGGCTGCGGGACGATCGTGTGGAGGATCAGGCCGCCGTTGCCCGGCATCCAGTCCGGCGTGGACGGGTGCCGTCGCAGCCCCTCGACGTGCTGCCACGTCGCGCCCTGGTCGTCGCTGCGGAACAGCCCCGCCGGCTCCACGCCCGCATACAGCGCGCCGTGGCCCGGCGTGACGCTCCAGACGCGCGTCAGCTTCGGCCCGTCATCCCCGTACGTGAGGCCATCGGACGAGTGGGTCCACGTCTCGCCCAGGTCGGGCGAGCGGAAGACCGCGGGGCCGAACCAGGGTGAGGTGGCCGCGGCGTAGATGGCGCCGTCGGCGGGGTTGTAGCTGAGGTCGCGAATCTCGAAGCCGTCGCAGAACGGGCCGCGAACCTGCCAGTCGCGACGGGCCTCGTCAGACTCGAGCAGGTAGGCACCCTTCTTGGTGCCGACCATCACCAGGACGCGGGGCATCCGGAACCTCCGTAGTGCGGCGGCCGCCGCGGGACGCTGGCGGGGGTGTTGGCCGTCTAGCCTAGTGGCGGAGGGACGATTCGAAAAGTCCCGGCTGGACCTGCCGGCAGCAGACCGCGCGGGCGCTCACGTGCGGCCCCCGAACAGCCCGGCCAGCGCCTCGCGCGTGAGCTGCCGGGTGTCCGCCACCGCCCACACTGCCTCGGTCAGGCTCGACCCCACGCCCACCGACACCATCCCGGCGGCGTTGATCGCCTCGATCCCGGCCCGCGCGTCCTCGACGCCCACGCAGTCGTCCGGGCGCGCGCCGAGCTGCTCCGCGGCCGCCAGGAAGATCTCCGGGTCGGGCTTGCCCTTGACGATCGCCGAGGGGTCCACCATCGCGTCCACCATGCCCGCGATGCCCAGGCGCCGGACGACCTCGGTCGCGTTGTGGCTGGCCGACGCGATGGCCGTGCGGATGCCGGCCGCGCGCAGGTCGGCGAGCAGCTCCCGAACCCCCGGCAGCAGGTCGGCGGGCGTGATCTGCGCGATCAGCTCGCCGAAGTAGCCGTTCTTGCGCTCGGTGAGCAGCGTCTTCGCCGCCGGGTCGAGGTCGGTGCGCCCGGCCGCCGCGAGGATGATCTCGAGGCTCTCCAGCCGGCCGATCCCCTTGAGCCGCTCGTTGAGCTGCCGGCTGAACGGGAGCCCCTCCTCGGCGGCCATCCGCGCCCAGGCCCGGAAGTGGAGCTCGGCCGTGTCGGTGAGGACGCCGTCGAGGTCGAACACGACCGCGCGCAGCCTGGGGCGCAGGTCGAAGACGGCCGGCTCCCCCGCCCCGACCGACACCAGCTCGCCGAAGTGGCGAAGCTCGACCGGCGGCCCGGACTCGACGGTGTAGGTCGCCTCGGCCGGCGTGATCTCGACGTGCAGCCGCGAGGCGCCCACGCGCAGCCGGAACGCCAGCCGCTGCCAGGCGTCGGGCAGCCGGGGCGCGAAGGACAGCCCCCCGTCGTCGTCCCGGAGGCCCGCGAAGCCGTTGACCACCGACACCCACGTGCCGGCCATCGCCGCGATGTGCACGCCGTCGCGGGTGTTGCCGTTGACGTCGTCGAGGTCCATCCGGGCCGTCGAGACGAAGTAGCGGCGGGCGGCCTCGGCCTGGCCCAGCTCCGCCGCCGCCACGCTCTGGATGCACGGGGCGAGCGACGAATCGCCGGTCGTGAGCGGGTCGTAGAAGGCGAAGTTGCGCCGCTTCTCGGCGGTGGTGAACTGGTGGCCGAGCAGCACCTGGGCCAGGACCACGTCGGGCTGCTTGAGCACCCGGTGGCGGTAGATGACCAGCGGGTGGTAGTGGAGCAGGAGCGGGTAGCGGTCGGCCGGGGTGGCGGCGAAATCCCACGGCTCGCGGTCCAGGAAGGCGTCGTCCTGGAGGTGGATGCCCAGCGCCGCATCGCGCGGGACCCGCATGCGCTGGGCCGCCTGCCGCCATTCGTCCACCTCTGCGAGGGTCAGCCCGATCGCGCCCGACAGCCTGGCCCACGCCTGCGGCTCGTCGCGCGCGAGCCCGTCGGCGACCCGGATCGCGTGGCGCAGGTGCGCGCGGGCCATCAGGTTCGTGTAGAGGTTGTTGTTCACCAGCGCGGTGTACTCGTCGGGTCCGGTGACCTCGTTGAGGCAGAACTCGCCGCCCTGGGCGGGGATGTAGGCGCCCAGCCCGAGCCACATCCGGGCGGTCTCGAACAGGAGCTCGGCGCCGCCGTCGAGCAGCAGTGACCGGTCGCCGGTCACGCCCAGGTAGCGCACGAGGGCCAGCGCGATGTCGGCGTTGATGTGGTACTGCGCCGTGCCCGCCGGGAAGTACGCGGACGCCTCGCGGCCGTTGATCGTGCGCCACGGGAACAGCGCGCCCCGTTCGCTCATCTCGCGAGCGCGCTCGCGGGCCTGGGGGAGCGTCGCGATGCGGAACTCGAGGAGCGCCCGGGCGAGGGCGGGCTGGGTGTAGACGAAGAACGGGTGGGCGAACACCTCGGTGTCCCAGAAGACGTGGCCCTCGTACCCCTCACCGGTGAGTCCCTTCGCCGCGAGGTTCGTCCTCCCGTCGCGGCCGGCCGACCCGAAGATCGTGAACAGGTTGAACCGCAGCCCCTGCTGCAGGGCGTCATCGCCCTCGAGCTCCACGTCTGAGTCGCGCCAGAACGCGGCGAGCACCTCGGCCTGCTCATCGGCGAGGCGGTCAAAGCCGTCGTCGAGCGCCTCGGCGGCGAGCGCGCGCGCCTCGTCGGCCAGCTCGTCATCGACCAGCCGCTCGTCGTCAAGGGGCTCATCGGCGAAGGCATCGTCGGCGACTCCCTCCCCCTCGACACGACCGCTCCCGCCAAGGCCGTCCCGGGGCGTCCCCAGCGAGCTGCAGTACGCGAGCGCCTTCGTCAGCCGGATGCCGTCCCCCGCCTCGAGCCGCGCCCGGAACGTGCAGGCGATCCCGTCCTCCAGCAGCGAGGTCCCGGGCGCGAGGTCGCCTTGGGGCCCCTGCGGGCCGGGCGCCTCGCTCCGCCCGTCGTCGGCGTCCGACACCGTGCGCGGCGACTCCGGATCGTAGACCGGGCCCCGGAGCCACACCGCCGAGTGGCGCACGGCAACCGCGACGGCGAGCTTGGTCGCCCGCGTGCGCTGGACCAGGAGGCCGCCGGCGTCGTCCGTCTCGTGGCGCTCGAGCACGAGCGACCCCGGGCGGACGTGGGACCCCACCCGCGGGTCTTCCGAGGCGACCATGTTGCCGGGCCCCTCGACGAGCGTGGACACCAGGCGCACCTCCGCCTCGCCGCGCGGGGCCTCGAGCAGCGTCACGCGGTAGTCGATCAGCGCGACAGACGGCCGCGTGAACGACACCAGCCGCCTCGTCGTGAGCTCGATCCGCCTCCCGCCCGGCGACCGCCAACGGAGCCTCCGGTGCAGGATGCCCGCGCGCAGGTCCAGGGAGCGCTCCTGGTACTCGACCTCGCCCGTCGCGAGGTCCAGCGGCTCGCCGTCCACCTCGAGCCGGATCCGCTTGCCGTCGGCGAGGTTGAGCTGGACCTGGTGGCTCCGGGCGAAGCCGTAGGCGCTCTCGGGGTAGACGATCGGCGCCTCCTCGTGGAACCCGTTGAGGTACGTGCCGTGGACGGCGTTGCCGGCGTCCTCCTCGAGGTTGCCGCGCAGCCCGAGATGCCCGTTGGCGAGCGCGAACACGGATTCGCTCCGGGCGGCATTGGCCGGGTCGAACCCCTGCTCCCGCACCCGCCACGGCTCGACCGGATAGAGCAACAGGAGCGGGGCGCGGGGCTTCGGCAGGTCCGCCGATGACGTCACCCCTCGGTTGGGCACGTCGCTCGCCCCCGGCCTGCCGCCCGTCCCGCGTGCAGCGCGTGCCCTGCGGTCATCCCTTCACCGAGCCGCCGACGATCCCGTGGACGAAGTAGCGCTGGAGCGTGAAGAACACCAGCAGCGGGACCGCCATCGAGATGAAGGACGCCGCCGCCAGGTACCACCAGCCCTGGCCGAAGTTGCCCACCAGGGACGCGATGGAGATCGTGAGCGGGTCGTTCTCGGGGTTCGCCGCGCCGATGTAGATCAGGGCGACCAGGAGGTCGTTCCAGACGAACAGGAACTGGAAGATGACCAGGGCCGCGATGGCGGGCACGCTCATCGGGATGGCCAGCCGGAAGAACGAGGTGACTGGGCTGGCGCCGTCGATCGCCGCCGACTCGAACACCTCGCGCGGCAGCTCGCCCATGAAGTTGCGCAGCAGGTACACGGCGAACGGCAGCCCGTAGCCGGTGTGGGCGAGCCACACGGCCAGGAACTGGCCCTCGATCCCCGTCGACCCGTACAGCCGCAGGATCGGGATGAAGGTCGTCTGGAGGGGCACGACGAGCAGCCCCACGACCACCACGAACAGGATGTTGCGCCCCGGGAACTCCATCCACGCGAAGGCGTAGGCGGCGAAGGCGGCCACGAACACGGGGATGACCGTGGCGGGGATCGAGA
>JAJYMP010000748.1 GCA_021786915.1 Chloroflexota bacterium | reverse complement strand
CATCGTGCGGTGGACGGGGCCGGCGTGGCGCGCTTTCTGGGAACGCTCAAGGCGCTCGTCGAGGCGCCGGGCGGCTGGGCGCCGGGCGCGAACGGCGCCTGAGGAGAGACAACGTGACATTCAAGGCCGGCGCGGCACGGGTGGACATTACCCCGCCCCTCCCCGTCGACCTGCTGGGCTACGTCCGCCGCGCGCAGGCAGCCCGCGGCGTGTGGGATCCTCTCATGGCCACCGCGTGCGTGCTGCGCGGCGAGGGCGGCGCGACGGTGGCGATCATCGCCGCCGACGTCGTGGGCTTGACGACCGCGGTGAGCGACCGGATCCGGGCGCGAGTCGCGGCGGCGATCTCG
Organism: Chloroflexota bacterium; assembly: GCA_021786915.1. The sequence continues at coordinate 10,690 of JAJYMP010000748.1, read as the reverse complement.
TGCCGGCCCGAGGAGGTGCTGCTCAACTCGAGCCACAGCCACGCGTCGCCGTGGCCGGGCGCGACAATCAAGATGGGCGGCGAGTTCGACGGCTGGACTGAGACCGAGCTGCGCTGGTGGGAGTCCGTGCCGGATCTCTACGCCTCCGCGGCGGTCCAGGCAGCCGAGACCGCGGTGGGGGCGCGGGTGTCCGGCGGCGTGGGCCGGGTGCACAACGTGGCGGTCAACCGCCGCGAGCGGACCGCCGACGGCCGCACGATCCTCGGCTGGAACCCCGAGGGCTTCATTGACGAGAGTGTCCCGACCCTGCGGATCGACGCCCTCGACGCGCCCGCGGACAAGCCGGTGGCGATCGCGACCATCGTCGGCTTCGGCTGCCACCCGGTCGTGGTCGGGCCGGAGATCCCGCTCGTGGGCAGCGACTTCGTCGGACCGCTGCGCGACCTGTTGGACAGCCGGCTCCGGCCGGACGGCGTCACAGTGTTCCTCCAGGGCGCGGCCGGCAACGTGCTGCCGCTCGAGGCGTTCCGCGAGGAGCCGGAGGCGGCGGAGGTGGTCGGCGAGCGGCTCGCGCTGGAGGCGGCCCACGCCGTCGCGGGTCGGGACCCGCGCGAGATTGAGGTGGAGCGACTTGAGTACGGCTCGGTGACGCCGATCGGGCTCTACCGGCGACGGCTGGCCTTGGTCCAGCCCGAGCCCCAACTCCGCAGCGTGCGCCGGATTGTACGCCTCCCGCTGCTGGACGCGCCACCGGTTGAGGAGCTGGAGCGCGAGCTCGCCGAGCGGCGGGCGGACCTCCGGCGGCGGGCGGGGGCGGGCGAAGGCCGCGAGACGATGAACCCGGTCCGCTACCACGTTGCTTGGCTAGAGCTGATGCTCGGCGCTGCGCGCCAGGGACCGCTCCCGACGGCCATCGACGGCGAGATCTGGGCGTCGCGGCTGGGCGACACCGCGATCGTCGGGGCTCCCGGCGAGATCTTCAGCGAGATCGGGGCGGCGGTCCGCAACGCGTCTCCGTCGCCGGTGACGCTGTTCGCCGGGTACTGCAATGGGAGCCTGGGTTATGTGGCGACGCCCGAGGAGTACCCGTACGGCGGGTACGAGCCGGCGGTTTCGCACCGCGGCTACGGCCACCCGGCACCGTTCTCGCCGGACGTCGCAGGGATTCTCCGCGACACCGCCCTGGAGCTCCTCGGCGAGCTGTTCCCCGAAGGACCGGTCGCAGATCGCGTGCCGGCACTCCGACCCCCTTCCAGCTGAGGACCCGCGATGCCCTCCCCGACCGACTCCCTGACCGCCGCAGTCGCCGCGTTCGACGCACGCCGGGACGCGCTACTACCGGCGCTGACGGCGCGTCGCGCGGAACTGCCGCTCCGCTACTGGCGCCAGGCCGCGCACTTCACGACCCCCGCCGCGGACGCCGCGATGGCACGCAAGGCCGTCGAGGGCGGCACGGCGCCGATGGTGCGGATCCTCGAGCGCTTCGGGGTGAGCCCCGCGGACCTGGCCGAACGGCTGGAGATCCCGGTCGCCCGCGTGGAGGCCCTGTTGGCCCGCCCCGTTCGCGCACCACTCGTGATGCTCGACGGCGAGGACGCGCAGGCCCTTCGGGACGATGTGATCGAGGCCGGGCTGCGCGAGGCGGCGGCGACGCTCGCGGACGCCGACTGGTCAGGCGATGGGCCGCCCACCCTGCGTACGTTCCGGCCGCCGGGCTTCGGCTTGGGTACCACGGCCCGCGACCTCGCCGCGGTGATCGGCGCGCTCGCGGTCCGCGGCGCCGCGGACCGCCTCGACGCGATCATCTACCCCAAGGTCGAGCACTCGGAGGAGATCGAGGTGCTGTACGCGTTCCTCGACGCGGCCGAGGCGGCGGTCGGGCTGCGGCCTCACTCGATCCGGGTCGGGCTCCTGGTGGAGAGCGGATGGGGCGCGGCACGTCTCCCTGAGATCACGCTCGCGGCTGTCCCGCGCCTGTGCTCGATCATCTACGGCCTCGCGGACTACTCCGCGGATCTCGGGCTCCCGGCGATGGCCGACGACCACGACCTCGCCACGTGGGTCCGGGCGGAGATCGTCAACGTCGCGGGCGCGGCCGGCGTCCCGTCGATCGACGGCATGACGCTCGCCTATCCCGTCGCAGACCCGGCGCTGGACGCGGTCGCCAACCGTGAACGGTTTCTGGGCCGCATGGCGCTGGTGCACGCGGACGCCGTCCGGGCCCGCGACCTCGGCATGCTCGGCAAGTGGGTCGGGCATCCGGCACAGCTGTTCGCGGTTCTGCTCGCGTTCGAGGCCGGCCTGGAGCCGGAAGTGCTCGAGGCCGAGGCGGCCAAGCTTGAGGCTTATCGGGCGGCCGTGGAGGAGGAAGCGAAAGGCGCCACAATGATCGCCGGCGTGATGAGCGACCGCGCCACGGACCGCCATGCGCGGGTGCTCCTGCGCCGGGCCGTGGCGCTCGGGCGGTTCGAGCCGGCGCGCGCCCAGGCACTCGGGGTCATCGCGGACGCCGAGCGGTCGGAGGCCGACGCGATCTGGCAAATGACGGGAGGTCGGGGGTGAGCGAGAGCGAGACGGGCGAGCGACGGCTCGTGCCGGGCTGGGAGGGCCGGTTTTTCGAGGACTTTCACGTGGGCGACGTCTACCGCCACACGCATGGCCGGACGATCACCGAGACGGACAACACCTGGTTCACGCTGCTCACCAACAACACCCACGACATCCATTTCAACGCCGACTACGCTTCGCGCACGGAGTTCGGGCGGCCGCTGGTCGTGAGCACGCTCACGCTCGCCATCGTCACCGGGCTGTCCGTGCCGGACGTGAGCCAGAACGCGGTGGCGAACCTGGGCTGGGACCAGGTGAAACTGACCGCCCCGGTGTTCGCCGGGGACACGATCTACGCCGAGTCCGAGGTGCTGGAGGTCCGACCATCGAAGAGCCGGCCGGGCCAGGGGCTGGTGCGGGTCCGGACCCGCGGCTTCAACCAGCGCGGCGAAACCGTGATCACGTACGAGCGGACGGTGCTCGTCTACAAACGTGAGGCGCGGCCGGGCGCCTGAGCCGGCCAGAGACGCTCAGGTAGCAATCGTCGGGATTGCCATGTTCGCGGTCAAGCCGCCGCCCACCGGGATGATGGCACCGGGCACGAACCTCGCGTCAGCCAAACACCGGAAGAAGACGGCTGCCGCAACCTCCTCCGGGTTGCCGACGCGGCCGATCGGGTGTGCGGCCCCGAGCGCCGCCTGGCGAGCAAACGGACGCTGACCGCCCGCGTGCGCACCCCGGACGGGCACGGCGGACGGCGCAGCATGACCCGCACGTACCGAACCATGACAGCTGACCTGCTGGCGTTGCGGGACTGGCTGACCGCCGAGGGGGTCAGCGTGGTCGGCATGGAGTCGACGAGCACCTATTGGAGGGCGCCGTACTACCTGCTCGAGGACACACTCGCCTGCCGGCTGCTCAACGCCCACCGCCTGAAGGCCGTGCCCGGCCGCAAGACCGACGTCAAGGACGCCGAGTGGATCGCGCAGCTGGTCGAGTGTGGGCTGGTCCGCCCCAGCTTCGTGCCGCCGCCGCCGATCCGCCGCTTGCGCAAGCGGCTGGAGAAGCTGCCGGAGGACACCGGGATCAAGCTCTCGTCGGTCGCCGCCGACATCCTGGGCGTGTCGGGGCGGGCCATGCTCGCCGCGCTCGTCGTGGGCGTGGACGACCCGCAGGCCACCGCCGAGCTGGCCAAGGGCCGGCTGCGACGCAAGACCCGAATCTGGTCGACGCGCTCCACGGGCACTTCGACGACCATCACGCCCTGAAGTGTCCAAGTCTTGTGGTAGCCGATCTTGGCCAAGGCACTCGCGCCTCCGGTGATGGTCGAACTCGGCAATAGGTGTCGGTACCTGGCCGAACCGGCTGATGCCGCCATCGGCATCAGCCGCTGGCCGAACGTGTCGAAGCGTGCCGAAGGCGGCCGGTCGGGCGGTAACCCGGGGTCGGGGACGGTCGCCCGTTGGACTCCCCCCCACCGGTCCGCGATCGGCGATCAGACGCCGGCGCGCTCCGGGGCCACTGCGGGAGCCTCGGGGCCGAAGGCCCCCGCCACCCGGAGTTCCGCGATCTCGGCGGCGGTGTAGCCCGCGGCCCGCAGGACGTCCTCCTGATCTGCACCGAGCGCAGGCCCGGGCCGATACGAGGGTGCATAGTCGCCCACTCGGAGCGGCAGGCCCACGGACCGCACCATGCCCAGCGACGGGTGCTCGTATTCCGCGAGCATCTCGCGGCCCTGCAGCTCGTCGACGTCCAACGCCTCCTCCAGCGACCGGACCGGCGCGATCGGCACGACGCCGCGGAGCGCGGTGAGCCACTCCGCCGTCGTCCGCGTGGCGAATCGTGCCTCGAGGATCGCCAGCGTCTCGGCTCGATGGGCGCCGCGAGCCTCCAGCGTGGCGAACCGCTCGTCGGTCGCCAGCTCAGGCAGGTCCATCGCGCGGACCAGCGCCGTGAAGAACTTCTCCTTGGGGCACGCCAGCGCCAGAAACCCGTCCGCCGTGGCGAAGAACTGGAACGGGACGATGCTGGGGTGGGCCGAGTGCGGGTGCCGCCGGGTCACGAAGCCCGCGGAGAGGTACCAGGTCGCCGGGTAGCTGAGCATCGCGAGCGCGCTGTCGTAGAGGTTCGTGTCGATATCCCGGCCGACGCCGGTCACCCGCGCCTCCATGACGCCGGCGAGCAGGCCGATCACTGCGGTCAGCCCCGCGATGTAGTCCACCAGCGAGAGCCCGCTCTTGGTGGGCGGCGCGTCCGGGTCGCCGGTCAGCGACGCCCAGCCGGACTCGGCCTGGATCAGCGCGTCGTAGCCGGGGAGCTTGGCCTGGTCCGGCCGGTCGCCGTACCCGGTGACGGCCACGCACACGATCCGCGGGTTGACGGCCGCGAGATCCGCGTACCGGAGGCGGAGCCGCGCCGGCTGGTCGCCGCGCAGGTTGCTGTACACGGCGTCCGCGGATGCGACCAGCCGCTCGAAGACCTCGCGCCCCCGCGGGTGCTTCAGGTCGAGCGCCACACTGCGCTTGTTGCGGTTGAACGCCTCAAAGAACAGCGAGTCCGTGCCCACGACGCCGGGCGGGATGTACCGACTGACGTCACCGCCGACGCCCGGGTCCTCGATCTTGATGATCTCGGCGCCGAGGTCAGCGAGGTACAGGGAGCCGAACGGCCCAGCGCCGTACTGCTCCACCGCGACCACCCGCAGGCCAGCGAGCGGCGCCGGCCTCGGCGCCGCTCGCGGCTCGCCGGCCTCGACGGCCTCGACGGCCGAAGGTCCTCCCTCGGACCGACCGGACGCGTCGCTCACCGCTCGGTGACGCGCGTGTCCACGGTGTGCGCTCGGACGTAGTCCCAGTCCAGCTCAATGCCGAAGCCCGGCCCGTCGCCCAAACGGTAGCGGCCGTTCGAGATCCGGCTGGACATGTTCGTCAGCTTCCAGAAGAACGGGTCCCGCTCCTCGTCGAAGCATTCGACGAAGGTGTGGTTCGGCGAGCTGGCCAACAGGTGCGAGGCCACCTGCGGCTCCTCGTGGTGGCCCAGCTCGACCCCGAACGCGGCGCACAGCCCGGCGGCCTTGCGCCAGATCGTCGGCCCGCCGGCCCAGGAGGCATCGAAGTTCGAGACGTCGATGGCCCCGTCCACGATCAGGTCCCGGAGGCCCCGCAGCGTGAACTCGCTCTGGCCGGCGCAGACGGGAATGCCGGTCTGGTAGCGGACGTCCCGCATCCAGCGCCGGTCGTTCGTCCAGCGGCACGGCTCCTCGAACCAGCGGAGGTTCAGGTCCGCCACGCGCCGGCCAAAGTCCACGGCCTGGGCCCGGTCGTAGCCCTGGTTCGCGTCCACCATCAGCGCGAAGCCCGGTCCCGCCGCCTCCCGGGCGACCAGCACCCGCTCGGCGTCCTCGGCCGGCGTCCGGCCGCCCACCTTGAACTTCACCCCGGCGAAGCCCATCTCGACGTAGTGCCGGATCAGGTCCGCCGTCTCGGGGAGATCCAGGTGGTAGTATCCGCCGATCACGCTGATCGGGAGGTCGTCGGCGACGGCACCCCAGATGCGATACAGCGGCTGCCCCAGCGCCCGCCCGAACACGTCCCAGATCGCCGTGTCGAGTGCCGCGATCGCCTGGAGCGCCAGGCCGCGGTCCCGGAGGATGTTGTTCGTGGCCGGCTCCATCGCCGCCCAGGCCCCCTCCGGGTCCCGCGCGCTCCGGCCAATGATCGCCGGCGCGAGCTCGCGATGGATGATGTCGAGGATCAGCGCCTGCTCGTCGTCCGTGTCGCCGCTGTACGTCTCCGAGACCACGCCGTCGGCCGTGGTGATCCGCACGACGATCGTGCAGCGGTTGTCCATCGAGTACGCGCTGCCGGAGAACCGGCGTGCGAGCGGCGCCCGGAGCGCGATCGTCTCGACGCGCTCGATGATCAGCGAGTTGGCGTCGAATCCGTGGCCGGCGGCCGCCCCGACCCCGGCCGCGGTCGTCATCGACCCATGGCGGCGCGCGCCGCCGCGGCGATCCTGTCCGCGGACGGGATGATCTCGTCCTCCAGCGGGGGGCTGTACGGGATCGGCAGGTCGTAGGGCAGGCTCACGGCGCACGGCGCACTTCGCCAGGCCTGGCCCGCCATGGTGAGTTCCGCGATCAGCGTCGCCCCCCAGCCACCGGCGTGAACCTGCTCCTCGGCCACGACGAGCCGGCCGGTCTTTGCGAGTGACGCCGCGGCCGTTGGCACGTCAAGCGGCCGGATCCAGCGCAGGTCGATGACCTCGGCGCTGATGCCGTTCGCCGCCAACGCCTCGGCGGCCGCGAGGGCCCGCTCCACCATCAGCAGCGTCGCGACGATCGTCACGTCGCGGCCTGCGCGGAGCACCTCGGCCTTGCCAAGCTCCGCGACCGCGCCCCGGCGCACGATCCCCTTGCGGCCGTACATCGCCTTGTGCTCGTGGAAGATCACCGGGTTGTTGTCCCGGATCGACGCCCGCAGCAGTTCGTACGCCGCGCCCGGACTGGACGCAGTCACGACCCGCAGACCGGGGAGGCTCATGAACCAGCTCTCACCCGTTGCCGAGTGCTGAGTCCCGAACCGGCCGAGCGCGCCGCTGATCGAGCGAATCGTGACCGGGACCGCAAACTGCCCGCCACTCATATAGCGGTACTTTGGGAGCTGGTTCACGATCGCGTCGCCGGCCGTGGGCAGGAAGTCCGAGAACATGATCTCGACCACCGGCCGAAGGCCGGTGAGGCTCATGCCCAGGGCGACACCCAGGAAGCCGTTCTCGCAGATCGGCGTGCTGCGCACGCGGGCGGTTCCGAACTTCTCGACCAAGCCGATGTTGGTCTTGAACACGCCGCCATCGGCCTGGACGTCCTCGCCCAAGAGCACGACGGCGTCGTCGGCGGCCATCTCGTCCTCGAGCGCCGCGTTGATCGCCTCGCGATAGGTCAGCTCCACCTCCGTGACCGCCGCGGAAGGGGCCACCTCAGCCAGCGTAGACATAGCGCTCGGTCTCCTTGAGGGTCGGGTACGGGGCGGCCGCGGCGCGCTCGGCCGCAGCGTCGATCTCAGCCTGGACTTCGGTCCGGAGGGCCGCTTGCTGCTCGGCGGAGAGGACCCGCTCCGCAGCCAGCTTGGCACCCAGCAGCTCGACGGGGTCGCGGGCCCTCCAGGCGTCGAGCTCGCCGGCGGGCCTGTACTTCGCGGGATCGGAGCGCGAGTGGCCACGGTACCTGTAGGTCTTCATCTCGAGCAGCGTCGGACCCTCGCCCCGGCGAGCGCGCTCCACGGCGTCGACCGTGGCGGCGTGCACCGTGTCCACGTCCTGGCCGTCCACCACGATGCCAGGGAACCCGTAGGGATCCGCACGACGGGCAAGGTCCGCGATCGGCGTCGTCGTCAGCAGCGGGCTGTACTCGCCGTACAGGTTGTTGGTGATGATGAACACCACCGGCGCCTTCCAGACGGCGGCCATGTTCAACGCCTCGTGGAAGGTGCCGATGTTCGTGGCACCGTCCCCGAAGAACGTGAGCGCGACGTTCGGCCGGCCTTGGATCTGGAACGAGACAGCTGCGCCGACGGCGATCGGCAGACCGGCCCCCACGATCGCGTTGGCACCGATGTTGCCCTTCGTCACGTCGATCAGGTGCATCGAACCGCCGACCCCGCCCGAGCAACCCGTAGATCGGCCCATCAGCTCCGCGAACGCGGTCTCCGGGGCCATGCCTAGCGCGAGCGCCTCGCCGTGACCGCGGTAGGTGTTGGTTTGCACGTCACCCTCGCGCATCGCGGCGATGGCGCCGACGGAGACGGCCTCCTGGCCCTGACAGAGATGCGTGGTCCCCTGGATGGTGCCGCTCATGAAGAGCTCCTGGACCTTCTCCTCGAAGAGCCGGATCTCCACCATCTTGCGGAACCAGGCGACGCGGTCGGAAGTCGCTCGATCAGTCATCGCGTGGCGTTCCTCGTGCGGGCGGAACAGGTGGGCGGATTGTGCCAAATGGCACCGGAGCGGAATGTCGGTACCGTTTCCAGTTACGATTGCTATCGTCGCACCGGGGTCCCCACCCCGTCAACCGGACGAGCCCCCAAGGGAGGAGCCGATGCTCAGGATCGAGGCGATCGAGACCATCCCGGTCCGAGTGCCGCTGCCGTTCACCTACCAGGGCAGCTACTACCGGATGCGTAACCGGTGCACGATCGTCACCCGGATCCGAACGAGCGAGGGGATCCTCGGCGAGGCCTACAACGCCGACGAGGACGAGCCGCTCCAGTCGGAGATCCGCCAGATTCTCCACGAGGAGATCGCCCCGCGAGTCATCGGCCTCGACGCGCTCCAGGTCGAGCGGGTCTGGGAGGCGATGCTCCCGGTGACCTTCGACCAGCTCCGCCCGCGCTGGTACGCGATGCAGGCGATCGCGTGCGTGGACACCGCCGTCTGGGACGCTGTGGGCAAGGCCTACGGGCAGCCGCTGTGGCGGCTGTGGGGCGGCTATCGCGATCGGGTCCCGATGATCGGCATCGGCGGGTACTACATCCCGGACTCCGACGAGGCGAAGGGCCAGGAGATCGAGCGGGAGATCGACTTCTTCCAGGGCGAGCACGGGATGGTCGGGATGAAGTTCAAGGTCGGGGCAAAACCGCCGGCCGAGGACACGGCCCGGCTCGTGCGGGCGCGGAAGCACGCGGGCGACGACTTCCTGTTCGTCGTGGACGCGAACCAGGGCTACACCGTGGCGGAGGCGCTCACGTTCCTGGCCGCCGTGCGCGCCGAGGGCATCGAGCCCCGGTGGTTCGAGGAGCCGACCCGCTGGCACGCCGACTTCCGGGGTCTCCGCGACATCCGGATGCGCGGCAACGTCGATGTGGCCGCCGGCCAGAGCGAGATCAGCCGCGTCGGGATGCGCGAGATGATAGCCGCAGGGGCGATCGACGTCTGCAACTACGACGCGTCCTGGGGCGGCGGCCCGACCGAGTGGCGGCGGATCGCGGCACTGGCTTACGCGTACGAGGTTCAGGTCGGCCATCACGAGGAGGCGCAGGTCGCCGCGCACCTCCTCGCGTCCGTGCCGAACGGGACATACGTGGAGGCTTTCTCCCCTGCCAGGGACCCGATCTTCTGGCAGATGCTGGCCAACCGGCCGGCCCTCGTGGACGGGCACTTCTCGCTGTCGGACCGGCCGGGGCTGGGCTGGGAGTTGGACGAGGGGTTCATCGAGCGGTACCGTGCCGACCGGTAGCACGCGCCGCGCCAGCGGCCTGCCGCCACTGAAGCGTAAGTAGCGCCTGCGGTTCACCTCGACGGCCGCCGCTCGCGCCTAGCCCGCGCGGACACACCGGAGGCGCGCAAGAAGTGACGCCAGCGTGCGGCAGACGGGACACTCAGGTCGGTCGGTGCGACATCGCGCCACCGCACGAGGGTCCAGCGGCCCGCCTGTGTGCACGAATCCCTCGAACGGCTGTTCTGGTCGGGGCGAGAGGAGGCAGGCCACCGCCGCGACCGACCTGGATGTCCCGGCCCGACTCGCGCTCGAGATCGAGGTGACGGGCGTGGAGCGCTGGTTGCCCGGCGCGACCGCCTGACGGTGGACGATCCGCGTGGCGGTCAGGCCCACAGGGTCGAGATCGGGGCGGCGAGGAGCCGATCGCCGAGGCGGTACGCGCGCGGACCCGTGTGAAGCACGATCCCGGCCACGAACGCCTCGGGGTACCGGTCCCGGAGCACGGCCAGGTGTCGCGCGCTCTCGCCGGTCGGGGCGGCATCGGCCTTGATCTCGATCCCGACCAGGCGGCCGCCTCCCAACTCGGCAAGGAGATCGACCTCGAACCGGCCCTGCTGCTGGCGCACGTGGTACAGGCGCGGGCGCGTGGCCGCGCTCGCGAGCTCGGCGCGGAGCTGGGCGACGACGAACGTGTCGAGCAGTCGCCCGAGCAGATCGCCGTTCCGCAGGACAAGGTCGACGTCGACCCCCAGGACGGCGCCGGCCAGACCGGGATCGACCACGTATCGCTTGGGGGACAGGACGAGGCGCTTGAGACGGTTCGAGGTCCAGGCGGGCATCGCCTCGATGACGAGCAGGTTGACGAGCAGACGCTCATAGGCGAGCGCCGTCTTGCGGTTGATCCCCGCCGCCTCGAACAGCGTCCGGTCC